>NZ_LEKI01000060.1:0-31100 GCF_001029525.1 Nocardiopsis sp. RV163
TCTTGACCGGGTCGTTGGTGGTGATAAGCGTGGTGGAGGTGGACAGGACGAGCCGGTCGGTCCTGGCCGCGATGTAGCCGAGCATCGTGGTCGGTGAGGAGGCCACGAACGGCGGGTTGTGGTGCTCGCCGGTGGCGAAGACGTCCAGGCCGACCTCCTCGGCCTTGAGCGCGATGGTCACCATCGCCTTGACGCGCTCGGCCTCGGTCGGCGTGCGGCCGGTGGTGGGGTCGGTGGTCACGTCGCCGACGGTGAAGATCCCGAACTGCATCGCACCCGTCTCCCTGCGGTCGCTGCGCCGACTGCCGTGGCGGACGCGGTGCCGGGCTCGGCCGACCCCGTCGCGGTGTCGTCGTCTTTTGTTGATGTATCAACCATAGTAGTGCAAGAGGGCGTTGATCCACCAACCGAATCAGTGCGGTGTTCCCCGGGGGCCGGCGCCGTCCGCTCAGTCCGGATGCTTCGCCATGTGGTCCGAGACGCGCTGGGTGAGCCGGGCGAACGTCCTGAGCTGGTTGGGGGTCAGGGCGTCGACGAACAGGCGGCGGACGTGCTCGACGTGCAGTGGCGCGGCTTCCTCGATCGCCTCGTAGCCCGCCGGTGTGGCGACGATGAACGCTCCGCGGGCGTCGTCGGGGCATTCCTCCCTGGTCACGAGCCCGCGCTTGGCCATCCGCCGGACCTGGTGGGACATCCGGCTCTTCTCCCAGTTCACCAGTTTGGCCAGCTCCAGGAGCCGCATTCTCCCCTCGCCCGTCGCGGTGAGGTTGACGAGCACGAGGTAGTCGGAGGCGGACATTCCGGAGTCGGCCTGGAGGAGACGGGACAGCCGCCCGATGAGCGTCTCCTGCATGCGGATGAAGCTGTGCCAGGCGGCCTTCTCATCCGCCTCCAGCCAGCGCGGCGTCTCGTTCATGGGCGCAGTGTAACGAAGAAGTTGACACCTCATCCACTTGGGACGACGCGGCCGGGACGCGGCCCTGCGCCGGGCCGGGCCCTCCGGAAGCGCGGAGGGCCCGTCGACGGGGGCCGCCGCCCCGGCCCGGTCCGTCCCGCCGTCCCTCAGGACGCGGGCGTGCCCTGCCACCTCAGGGGGTCGTCCTCCAGCGCGGAGCGGTCCCAGTCCCCGAGGTTCGCGGCGGCCTCGTAGGTGGTGCGGAGGAACTCGGCCACCGCGCGGTCGGGGTCGGGCGCGGTGCGGGCGGCCTCGTAGGGCAGCAGGAACTGCTGGAACTCGGTGCTGTAGTACGCGCCCTCGGGGCTTACCGGCTGGTCGGCGAACCCCTCGGGTGCGGGGTAGGCGTAGGAGTAGAAGGCGCCCTCCTCGCCGCCGCCGGGCCAGAACCCGCAACTGGACAGTTCCCGGGAGTAGCCCTCGACCATGACCCAGTCCCCGCAGTTGGGCGCTCCGCCCGGGTGGGGCGGGGCCGTCCGTCCGGAGAAGCGGGTGCAGGCCAGGTCCATCGCCCCCCAGAAGAAGTGCACCGGACTGACCTTGCCGACGAAGTGCGACCGGAACTCGCCGATCACCCGGTTCGCCTGGAGGAGCTGACGCCAGAACAGGGCGGCCGCCTCCCCGTCGTAGGAGGCGTGCTCGTGGTCCTCGGCGAAGGGGATCGCGGGCTCGACCTCGTTGGGGCTCGGCCGGATCGGCGCCTCGATCCCGAGCTGGCCGAGCATGTCCATGATCCGGGAGTAGAACTCGGCGACCGGCATCGGTCGCAGCGGGAAGCTCCGCTCGCCGCCGTCGCTGCTGCGGATCCGGAGCTGGTGGCCGACGAAGTCGAACTCGATCTCGAAGGCCCCCGTGCGGTAGGGGACGGCCGAGGTCGTCAACCCGCGCGGGCTGACGTAGAGGGTCACCTGCCACCAGTGGTTGATCAGCGGTGCGTGGGCCATGCGGATCTTGCCCACGATCTGGGTCCACATGTGCAGGGTGTCGCGGGTGGGGGTCCAGTCCGAGACCCGCAGGCTCGGCCAGTTCGTCGCTGACGGGCTGGTCATCGCTCACTCACTTCCTTCCGTGCGCCAAGGGGCGGGGGCGGCCGAGTGCCGCGGACGGCTGTCCTGGCCCCCGGGCCCCTCCCGGAGCGAGGCGGGCCGCGGTCCTGTCGGCCCCGCCGCGACCACACGGCGGCCGACGGCCTCCGGGCGGGCGGTGCTCCGCCCGTCTGTGGGCGCGAGACCCCCGCTGGTCGTTGATACATCATCCGAGCGGTAGGTGACAAGTCAACTTGCCTGTGGGCGATTCGCGCTCGGGTGCGGCGGAGGGGGCGGGATCCGATTTTGTTGACGCGTCACCAAATGATGCTAATTTTGGTGATGCATCACCTAACTCGGCGGAGGCGTTCCGTCACCGAAGCGCAGGGCCGTCTCCCGTGCGGAGAGGTCGCGCCGGTCCGCGCAGCCGCGTCGGCCGGTTCGGGCGGCACGGGCGCGCGCCCGTGCCGCCCGAACGGTGAACGGCGGTGTCCCGGCCGAGCCCCCAGAGCGCGAAACCCCTGAGAGGAACCCCCTGTGAGCACCAAGGCCAAGAACGGACTCCAGGCACTGCTGACGCCGGAGGAGAGCGTCCTCGTCCTCATCGACCACCAGCCGTTCCAGTTCGCCAACCTGAACAGCCACGAGCCGTCCACGGTCGTCAACAACACCGTCGGTCTCGCCAAGGCCGCCAAGGCGTTCGGCGTTCCGACCATCCTGACGACCGTGCTGGAGGAGCGCGGCGGCTACCTCATCCAGGAGCTGCGGGACGTGTTCCCGGAGCAGAGGCCGATCGACCGCACGTTCATCAACACCTGGCAGGACCAGCGAGTCGTCGACGCCGTCGAGGAGACCGGCCGGAAGAAGGTGGTCATGGCCGGTCTGTGGACGGAGATCTGCCTGGCCATGCCGGCGATCCAGGCGGCGGGCGAGGGCTTCGAGGTCTTCGCCGTCACGGACGCGTCGGGCGGCGTCTCGGCGGAGTCCCACGACATGGCCGTGCGGCGCATGGTCCAGGCCGGAGTGGCGCCGGTCACCTGGCTGGCCGTGGCGGGCGAGTGGCAGCGCGACTGGGCCCGCGAGGAGACTATGGAGGGCATGGTCGAGGTCCTGACGCGGCACGGCGGCGCCACCGGCATCGCCTTCGCCTGGGAGACCCAGATGCTGGCCGGCCGCGCCGCGAACGGCGCCTGAGGACACGACCGGGCGACGGGGGCCGGTCCGCGGCGGGCACGGCCCGTCAACGACCGGTCCCGTCGCCGACGAGGACACCGCCGCTCGACGGCGTGAACAGGCTGACACACCGACAGGAGGGGAGGACCCGTGGCGGTCCAGGTGGGCGACGTCCCCCGAGCCAAGCGCTATGAGGCCCGCGTCGACGGAGAACCCGGGGTCGCGGGCACCGCGGAGTACATCCGCACGCCGGAACTCGTCGCGTTCGTGCACACCGGGGTCGCGCCGGAGTACGAGGGGAGGGGCGTGGGGTCCGCGCTGGTGCGCACCGCCCTCGACGAGGCGCGGTCCGCGAACCTGCGCGTGCTGGCGACCTGCCCCTTCTTCGCGGGCTGGATCGCCCGTCATCCCGACTACCGGGACCTGCTGTACCGGTCCCGGAGCGGGGACAGCGACTGAACGGTCGCCCCGTCGGGAGCCGGGGCGACGGGTACTGGTTCCCGGACCGAGGACCGCGAGGACCCGGACGGGGAACGGCGAGGCGGTCCGGACCGCCTCGCCGTTCCCCGCGCCCGGACGCCCGCGTCAGCCGGTCCGGTCCTCCCGCGCGCCCCGCCGGGGCACCATGTCGACCAGGGCCCGTGCCGCCAGCCGGTAGCCGCGGGGACCGAGGCCGACGATCACCCCGGAGGCCAGTGGGGAGAGCACCGACTCGTGCCGGAAGGGCTCACGTGCCCAGACGTTGGACAGGTGCACCTCGATCCAGGGCGAGGGGTAGTCGTCGAGCGCGTCGCGCAGGCTCCACCCGGCCATCATGAGCGCGCCCGGGTTCACCACCGCCCCCACCGTCCCGTAGGCGTCCTCGATCGCGTCGATCAGCTCGCCCTCGCTGTTGCTCTGGACGGCGCGCACGCGCCACCCGCGCGGCGCGACCTCCTCGGTGACGGCCTCGGCGACGTCGTCGAGGGTGTCCGTGCCGTACAGGTCGGGGCGCCGTCGGCCCAGACGCCCCAGGTTGGGTCCGTTGACCAGCAGGATCTCGTCCATCCGACTCACCTCATACCTGCTCGGGGAAGAAGAACGCGCGGTAGTGGTCGATCTGCCGTGCGAGCATCGTGCGACCGCACACGGCCGGGTGTCCGTGCGCGCGAGCCCCGGCCACCAGGGGGGTGGTCCCGGGGCCGAGAGCCACGTCGACGACGGCGGCCCCGGCGCGCAACGTCCCCGGGTCGAAAGGCGGCGGATCGTCGGCGCGCGTGCCCAGGGGGCTGGCGTTGACGGCCAAGTCCACCCCGGTGCCGGGACGCCGCCCCGCCGCGGTGACGCGGTCCCCCCCGAGGGGGCCGAGCCTCTCCAGCAGCTCCGCGACCGCGCTCGGGTCGGCGTCGTACACCTCCAGGCTCGCGACCCCCGCGTCGAGCAGCGCCGCGGCGAGGGCGCGGCCGACCCCGCCTGCGCCGACCATCCACGCGCGGAGCCCCTCGGGGGCCGCGCCCTGCTCCCGCAGCCCGTCGAGCATGCCGACGCCGTCGAGCGCGTCGCCGTGCCAGCCCCCGTCACGCCCCCGACGGATCACGTTGACGCCGTCGGCGCGGACGGCGCGTCCGGTCGCGGTGCCCACCAGCCGCAGCGCGGCGGGCTTGTGCGGGACGGTCACGCACAGGCCGTCGACGTTCGCCGCCCGGCGCAGGCCCTCCAGGACGGTGGGCAGGTCGGCGGCCGGGACGTGCAGGGGCACCAGGACCGCGTCGACGCCCCAGCGTCCGAAGGCGGCGTTCATCAACGCCGGCGAACCGGCCTGCTCGACGGGGTCGCCGAGGACGGCGAGGACGCGGGTGCGTCCGGAGATCGCGACGCTCACGCGGCGACCCGCCCGCACGGCGTCGCGGCGCGCCGGCCGTCCGCCGGCCACCGGGGGGAACGCGGCCCCCGCACGGGCGGCGGACAGGGCGGGGACGGCCTCTCGGTTCTCGTCGGGGTCACGGCGTGCTCCTCTCCACGGGCACCGGGGGTGCCTGCTAGCCTCCGCAGATGGCTTCCACACCCGAGACGATCCGGTGGATCGTCGAGCAGTTGCGCCCGCTCGACGTGCACACGCGGGCGATGTTCGGCGAGTACGGGCTCTACTGCGACGGTGTCTTCGTCGGGGTCGTCTGCCACGACACCCTCTTCCTCAAGCGCAACACGGCCACGGACGAGGTGCTGGGCACCGACCGCCTGGCTCCGCCCTACGACGGAGCCCGGGACCACCACGTGGTCCCCGACGCGCTGCTGCGCGCCGACGACGCGCTCGTGCGCCGGGCGGTCTCCGGCGCGGCCGAGGTGCTGCCGCCCCCGCGCCGACGACGTCGCTGACCGTTCTCAGGCACGCGCCACCACCAGGCCGCTCGACAGCGCGGGCGGGGTGACGGTGCGCGCCCCGTGGAAGCCGCTCGCGGCCAGCTCCTCCACCAGCTCCCCGGACGTCAGGACGAAGTCCGAGCCGGCGGCGATCCAGTCGACGGCGCTTCCGGCGAGCTGACCGAGCGGTTCGGGGTCGTCGTACAGGAAGTCGTGCACCACCAGGACGGCGCCTGGTTCCACCGCCGCGCGTACGCGGTCGAGCAGGTCCCGCCGCCCCGCCCGGGGAAGCAGGTGCAGGACGTGGGAAAGCAGCGCGCCGTCGTGACCCGCGGGCAGCGCGTGCGCCGTCATGTCCCACGGCACCAGCCCGACGCGCCCGTCGAGTCCGGCCCGGCCGACGGCCGCCGCCGCGTGTTCGAGCATGGGCGCACGGTCGTAGACGGTGGCGCGCATCCCGGCGCGCAACCGGCACAGCGCCACGCTGTACCCGGCGCTCCCGCCGCCGACGTCGGCCAGGTGGCGCACCCCGCGCAGCTCCGGCAGGCGTGCCACGTGCGGGGCGGCCGAACGGGCGCCCACGGCCATCGCGGCGCCGAGTTCGCCGACCACGTCCTCCGGAACCGCGGTGCCGCACTCCCGGCCGCGCAACGCGGCGACCAGGCCCGCGGCGTCGAGGTGGTCCCCGGCTGCCCAGCGTTCGATCCGCAGCAGCCCGCGCGCGTCGTCGGCCCCGCCGGGGGTGCCGAGGAACACCGTCATCCCCGGCCCCTCGGACCACCGGCCGTGCGCGTCCCGGATGGCGACCTCGTGCCACCCGAGCACGCGCAACAGCCTCTCCACAAGCTCGGGGCGTGTGTCGGTGGCCGCCGCCAGGGCGGCGGCGCCGGTCGGTGCGGAGAGCCGATCGAGAAGCCCGACCGCGTCCGCGGCCTCCAGGACGGCGAGGAACTTGCGGGCGGCGTGCAGCCGCATCAACTCCCGCACCGCGACTCACCCGCCCAGGGGCGCGAACAACTCGACGAGGTTGCCGTCGGGGTCGAGCACCAGGGCGTAACGCTGACCCCAGACCGCGTCCCACGGCGGTGTGTGGCACACGTAGCCGAGCGAGCCGATGCGCTCGTACTCGGCGTCGACCTCGGCCGGGGAGTCCAGCTCCACGGTCAGGGCGATCCGGTGCCCGCCCTCGGGCGCCTTCCAGTCGGGCACGAAGCCGCGGACCACGTCCACGGTGTCCCAGAGCAGCTTCACCCCGTTCGCGAGCCGGGCCTCCGCGTGCGGCGTCCCGGCGTCGACTTCGGGGACGTCCACGCCCAGTTCGCGGTAGAACGCGAGGGAGCGGGGCAGGTCCTCGACGACGAGGCCGAAGCCGGTGATGCGGGCAGACGACATGCTGGTCTCCTCCTTCGGGTCGGTCGGGACGGTCACTTCGCGTGCACGGCCGACCGCTCGGCCGTGACCGTCAGCCCCGCCACAGGACGTCGTAGGACGGGGCCGGACCGTCGGACGCCGTCCGGATCCACCGGCCCTGCCGGTACCGGTCGATCTCGCCGGACAGCCGGTACCACCATAGGTCCCGGCCCCCGGGCGCGGGGGCCGATCCGGGATCGGCGGTCCCGACCATCGGATACTCGTTGATCCACACCTGCTCGGCGCGGATCCTCCCCGCGACCGAGCGCGCGCGCACCGGGTCGCGCGACCACACCCCCGCGGCCAGGCGGTGGCGGGTGCCGTTGGCGACGGCCACCGCCTCCTCCTCGCCGTCCACGCGCAGCACCGACAGCACCGGCCCGAACACCTCCTCCTGCGCGACGGTGTCGTCGACCCCGACGCCGGTCAGGACCGTGGGACGCACGTAGGCGCGGGCGTCCAGCCCCTCGTCCAGCTCGCCGGGGCCCGGGCTCCCCCCGCCGCAGGCCAGGACGGCCCCCTCGCGCAGGGCGGTGCGCACGTAGCCGCGCACGGTACGGGCGTGCTGGCGCGAGACCAGGGGGCCGATGTCGGTGTCGGGGTCGAGCGGGTCGCCCAGGGACAGCGTCCGGACACGGGCCACGAGGAGCCGCACGAACGCGTCGTGGACGTCGCGGTGCACCACGGCGCGCGAGCCGGCCATGCAGATCTGTCCGTTGTGCAGGAATGCCCCCCACACCACGCCGTCGACGGCGGCCGCGAGGTCGGCGTCGTCCAGGACCACCTGCGGCGACTTGCCCCCCAGGTTCAACCGGGCGGCCGTACCGGCGGCCGCGGCCGCGCCGGCCACGTCCTGGCCGACCCCGTCCGACCCGGTGAACACGACCAGGTCCACGTCGGGGTGCCCGGCCAACCGTCCCCCGACCTCGCCCCCGGGGCCGGTCACCACCTCCAGGACCCCGGGCGGCACGCCCGCCTCGCGCAGGGCCGCGGCCAGCTCCAGCACGGCCAGTGACGCGAACGAGGCGGGCTTGACCACGCAGGTGTTCCCCGCGGCCAGGGCCGGGGCGATCCGCAGGGCCCCAAGGGAGAGGGGGAAGTTCCACGGGACGATGGTGCCGACCACGCCGACGGGGTCCCAGACCATCTCGGCGCCCTCCGGCCCGGCGAGCCGGTCGGGGAACCGCTCGGCCTCCCAGGCGGACCGGATCAGACAGTCGTGGGCGCCGGGGACGTCGACGGCGCGCGCCTTGCGCAGCGTCGCCCCGTTGTCCAGCACCTCCAGCCGGGCGAGGTCCTCGGCCCGCTCGCCGATCAGGGCCGCCGCCCGGCGCAGCACCGCGGCCCGCTCGGCGGCGGGCAGCGTCGGCCAGGGCCCCTCGTCGAAGGCCGTGCGGGCCCGGGCGACCGCGACGTCCACGTCAGCCGCGGTGCCCGCGGGCACATCCGCGAGATGGCGTCCGGTGGCCGGTTCGTAGGTGCGGTAGGTCGGGCCCGCGCCGTCCCCGGGCCGGGTCCAGCGCATTCGTGGGGCCCGGGTCCCGGACTCCGCCGTGGTCATGCCGCCTCCTTCGGGGCCGAGGGGTCGTCGGTCCGCGCGGGGACGCCCCGCGCGGCCAGGCCGTGGGCGAGGAGCACCGCCCCCGCCAGCGAGGAGTCCCCGCCGTGCAGGGCGGGGGCCACCGTCGGGCGCGTCCTCCCGGCACGCGGCTCCAACCGGTCGGCGACCCGTTCGCACAGGCCGGGAAGGCTCGTGAGGAGCCCTCCGCCGATGCGCACCTGTTCCGGGGCGACCAGCTCCACGAGCACCTCCACGGCCCCGGCCAGCGCCACGGCCACGGTGTCCCGTTCCCGGAGCGCCCACGGCACCGCCGCGCGCACGGCCCCGGGCAGGTCGGCGAGGGTGTGCCGGCCCCGGGTGCGCCGCACCACGCGCCGGGCCACGGCCGGCCCCGACACCGTCGCCTGGAGGCAACCCGTCCTCCCGCACGGACAGGGCGGTTGCGACGCCGGGCCGGCGACGGACAGGTGCCCGACCTCGCCCGCGCCGCCGTGCGCCCCTCCGACGACCCGCCCGTCGGCCACCAGACCGCCGGCCAGGCCGGTGCCCAGACCCAGGTACACCAGGTGGTCAGCCCCGGAGGCGGCGGCCTCAGCGCGCGCGGCGGCGTTCCCGTCGTCCTCGTGCGTCGCGGGCGCCCCCGGGCAGAGCCGGGCCAGCGCGCGGGGCAGGGAGCACCCGACCCACGCGGGCCGGTTCGGCCACGCGGTGACGGTCCCCTCGGCGTCGACGGAGGCGGGCCGGGAGACCCCCAGGGCCTCGACCCGCCCGGGGTCGCCCCCCGTGACGCGCTCGACGGCCGCGCCCAGGAGGGCGAGGTCCTCCTCGACGCCGGCACCGGGCGACCACACCAGCCTCTCCTCGACGGGGGCCCGCGGCGGTCCACCGCCGTCACGGGGGCCGGGCACCAGCCTCAGCCGGGCCCCCGACCCCCCGACGTCCATCCCCAGGCAGGCCACGGGTCACTTCCCCCCGACCGGCAGACCGGCCAAGGACAGCAGGTCACCGGGGTCGTCCAGGGTCCACACCGGTTCCTCGGCGGCCAGGTCGGCGGGGTCGCCCTCACCCCAGGTGGCGGCGATGGGCACCACGCCCGCGGCGCGAGCGCTGCGCAGGTCGGCGACCGCGTCGCCGACCATCACCGCGGCCTCACGGCGACCGCCGACCCGTGCCAGGGCCTCGACGACGATGTCCGCCGCGGGTTTGGGCCTGGGCACCTCGTCGCTGCCGACGACCGCGCCGAAGAACCCGGACAGGCCCACCGTGTCCAGCAGGGACCGCGCCCGCACACCGGACTTGCCGGTGGCCACGCACAGGTCAACGCCCCCGGCGCGCAGACCGGTCAGCATGTCCACGACTCCGGGGAAGACCCGGACCTGGTGCGCCAGCTCGTTGCTGGCCCGCACGAAGGGCTCCTCCAGCGTGAGCGGCAACCCCATGCTGCGCATGATGTCGGGGAAATAGCGGCCCAGGTGGGTGCGGTACTCCTCGAACGGGGGCTCACCGGCCCCCATCACCTCGTGGTAGGCGTGGGCGAACGCCTTGCGCATCACCGCGAAACTGTCGACGAGCACGCCGTCCAGGTCGAACACCACGACCGGGTCCGGTCGGTCGGCCAGGCGGGGTTCGACGGCGGGGGTCGCGCCGTCGGGGAGGGTGGTCATGTCAGACGCTCCGTGTTCAGTGAGGTGGACGCCCACACGCCACGGTGGGAGACCACGATGGTGTTGTCGTCGGCGAGCCGCCGGAACAGCGGCGCCGGGCTGTCGTCCTCGTCCCACGCGGCGGGGTCGACCCCGCCCCAGCCCTGCAACAGACGCACCAGCAGCGGGTCGACCGGCCACCAGCGCCCGTCGACTCGGAACTCGGCCCAGCAGTGCGGCGAGGAGTAGGGGCGGGCGACGATGACGCCGAACGAGAACCGGGCCTCCAGACCCCGGCGGGCGGCCTCGGCGACCAGCCACGCCGCGGTGCCCCCGCAGTCGGAGACGCGCGCACGGTCCAGGAAGGCCGGGTCCCAGCGCACCGCCTCGGGCAGCATCAGGAACTCGACGTCGGCGATCCGCGCGGTGATCTCCCGTACCGGCCCCGGCAGACGCGGGCCCCGGGTCGGCATGGGGAGGACCCAGCGGTCGAGCGCCCCGCGGTCGTGGGGGGTCCGCAGCCGTTCGTGCCGCCCCCGCGGGCCCAGGACGGTGAAACGGCAGGGCCCCGGGTGGTCGGGCAGCGGACAGGTCGCGCCGACCTCCACGCGGTAGCGGGCCGGCGCGTCGTCGGCCCCCGGGCCGCGCAGCGCCACGGCGTTGTGCCGCAGGGACGCGCCCCAGGACTTCACCGCACGCCTCTGGATCGACGGCCTGCCGAGCCACAGCGCGGCGTTGCTGAGGTCGTAGGGGTCGAAACGGCGTGCCTCCCCCCGGCCCACCGCCGGCAGTCCGGCGTCGAGCAGGGCGGCCAACAGGTCCGCGTCGAGACGGTGCCAGCGGCGTGCCACGGTCGCGTCCTGGGCGAAGCGCCGCGCGGTGTCGGGCACCCGTCGCAGGCGTTCGACCACGGGCCCCACCGCGTCCGCGGCGTACGGTCCCGGCGAGGCCGCGCGCGTGCCCGGTGCGGATGGCACGGGAACACCTCCTCGGTGACGTGGTGTCGTGGGTCAGCCCAGGTAGCCGAGTTCTTCGAGGCGCCGCGCGACCGCGGCCTCCTCCTCCGCGGAGTAGACCTCCTCGTGCCGTGCGGTCAGGCCGCGGCGCTCCAGCTCCTCGACGACGGCCCGGCTGTCGGCGGCGTCGCCCCCGCCCTCCGCGCCGAGCGTCAGCCGGACGCGCCCCGGGGCGTCGCGGTCGGCGCCCTCCGGGACGACCTCGACCGCCGCCGACATGTGCGCGGTGAAACGGACCAGGTCCGCCTCCCGCTCGGCGTCGACGCCGAGGGCGCGCAGATCGGCGGCCAGTCGCTCGGCCAACGCGTGGTCGCGCCGGGCGGACCCGGTGGACACGTGCAACCGGACGGTGTGCTCAGACATGGACGAAGTCTCCGCTCGTGTCGTAGATCCCCTCGATGGCGGCGAGGATGCCGCGGGTCCGGTCGAGCGCGTCGCCGGTCCGGCCGGGGGCGGCCACCGCGGCGACCAGCGCCTCGACCTGTGCCCGGTACTCCGCGCCGACCTCCTGGTGGGGCAGGTCGACCCCCCGTTCCCGACCGGCCACCCGCACGGTGAGCGCGGGCCGGGTCCGGTGGGGGCTGAACCCGAAGGTGGTCTCCAACGTCGCGCTGCCCCGCGCGCCGTGCAGCGCCAACCGGGTGAGGTCGCGGGCGTTGTGCGAGGCCCAACTGCTGCGCAGGCTGATCCCGGTGCCGTCGGTGGTGGTCACGAAGCCGTAGGCGCTGTCCTCCACCCCCCGGGCCCCGGCCGTGGAGGTCGGCGCGCCGGCGTGCCAGGAGGCGGCGCGGTCGTCGCGGTCCACGAAGTCGGCGGAGACCACCCCGCACGCGCGGAGGACACCGGGACCCCCCAGCAGGTCCAGGCCCACGTCGAGCAGGTGCCAGCCCAGGTCCACCAGGGCGCCCCCGCCCGAGCGCGAACCGTCCCGGTACCAGTCGGCGTGGCTGGGCACCCCGGCCGCGCGCACCCACTCCAGCTCCGCGTACCGCACGGGCCCCAGGTCGGCGCGCAGGGAGGCGAGCGCCGCCACGTCGGCGCGGTGGCGGGCCGGGCTCCAGGCCAGGAGCCTCCCCCCGCCCATCGCGGAGGCCGAGGCCAGGGTGTCCGCCTCACCGCTGCTGAGGCACACCGGTTTCTCCACGAACACGTCCATCCCCCGGCGCAGCAGGGGGGCCGCGACCGCCGCGTGCTGGTCGTTGGGCACCGCGACGACGACTGCGTCGGCCACGGAGCGGTCGAGCTCCTCCGACTTGATGGGCAACGCGCCGGGACACGCGGCGAGGGCGGCCCCGCGACGTTCGGCGACCGGTTCGACGACGGCGGTGACCCGCGCGCCGGCGTGGGCCGCCAGCATCGGCAGCCACACACGGCGGGCCATCCAGCCGGTCCCCACCACGGCGACGCGCGGGACGGGATGTGCGGACATCAGAACCGCGCACCCCCGTCCACCCTGAGCGTCGTGCCGTTGACGTAGGAGGCCCCGTCGGAGAGCAGGAAGGACACCGCGGCCGTGACCTCCTCCAGCTCCGCCGGACGGCGGGCGCCGATGAGCTCACGGACCCTGGCGGCCTCCTCGGCGTCGTGCCGGGGGGAGCCGTCGTCGACGACCCCGGGCGCGACCACGTTGACGGTGACGCCCCGGCGGCCCACCTCACCGGCCACCGACGCGGCCCACGGCTCCAACGCCCCCTTGGAGGCGGCGTAGGCGCTCTGTCCGGGCAGCCCGCGCTGTCCCGCCCAGGACCCGAACAGGACGATCCGGCCGCGGCGGGCCCTCATCATCGGGCGCAGGCAGGCCCGGGCGAGCGCGACGGAACCGCCGACGTTGACCCGCATGAGGTGGTCCAGGGTGGCGGCGTCGGTGGTCAGGGCCGGGCGGCGCAAAAGGACCGCGGCGGCTGCGACACAGCCGTCGACGCGCCCGAAACGCTCCGTCGCCGCCCCGACGAGCTTCTCCGCGCCCCCGGGCTCGGACACGTCCGCCCGGACTGGGACGCAGGTGGCCCCGCGCTCCTCGGCCTCGGCCCGCACCGCCCGGACCGCATCGTCCCCCCGGTGGTAACCGGCGACGACGGCGGTGCCCTCGTCGGCGAGACGGCGCACGCAGGCCCGGCCGATGGTGCCCGAGGCGCCGGACACGACGACGACGCGCACGGTGTCGCTGCTCATCTCTCCTCCTCGTTCGCGGTGCGTGTGGTGCGGGGGACGGTGGCCGGCACCAGGGCGGCGGCCCCGCCGGGCAGCGGCACGCCGCGACCGACACGGGCGCCGCGCGCGGTCAGCGCCTCGGCGAGGTCGCGCAGGCGCGGCCACGACGTCCCGCCGTGGGTGCACCAGTCCAGGGCCAGCTCCGATCCGGGCCCGCCGCCCTCCGGGAGGAAGACGTCGTCGACCAGCAGCCTCCCGCCGGGGCGAAGGCGCGACAGGAGCCAGTCCAGGTCGTCCCCGGGCGCCGGACCGTGCACCGCGTTGACCACCACGCAGACGTCGAACCCCCCCGCCCCCGGGTCGGGGGAGACCTCGACCCGGGCGCTCCCGCCGAGCGCGGGGTGGGGTTCGCCGGCCAGCGCCCCGACGGCTGCCAGGTGGCCGGTGGCCTCCGGGTCGGCGTCGATCAGGGAGGGCAAGTAGCGGCCCGGACCGGCGGTGACCTCCAGGACCCGCGCGCCGCGCGGCACGCGCAGCAGCCGTGTCCCCAGGACGGCGCGGGCCCGGGCCGAGGGAGCCTCCATCGCCCGCCGGTAGAGGCGGGCGAACCCCGGGTCCGGGGCGCTCCGCTCGAACGGCCGCCCGTCCCGGCCGTCGCCGCGGGCCAGGGCGGCGAGGGCTTCGCGCGAGGTCCAGCCGCGCGAGAGGGAGGCCTCCAGGTCGACGAACCCGAGCGCCTCCTCGGGCGCGACCCCCGCGTCGTCCCCGTGCGGGTCGGCCGTCACCAGCCCCAGGTCGGCGGCTATGTCGAGCAGCCGCGTCAACGCGTCGACGCGGCACCCGGTGCGCAGGGCCAGGTCGACGACGTCGTGGTCGCCGTCCAACCGTTCGAGGACGCCCACCTCGCGCAGGGCGAACAGCAGCTCGGACGCCTTGTGGGCGCGGGTGGCGGCGAGCCCCGCGGCGGTCAGGCGCGGACGCGCCGGCGCGGGCACCTTGCCGGTGGCGGTGCGCCCCAGGTCCTCGCGCGCACGCAGCTCGTCGGGGCGTTTGGCCGGCGACAGTTGCCCGGCCAGGTGGCGGCGCAGGTCCTCGACCCCGGTGCCCTCGGCCAGGACGACGTCGGCCACCAAGCGGTCGGCGCCCGCGTGGCGCCCCGGCCTCCCGGTCACGTGCGCGTCCCGAACACCGGGGTGGGCGCGCAGCACGGCCTCCACCTCCAGCGGGGCCACCCAGCGGTCGCCGCGGCGGACCGCGCTCGCGCGCCGCCCCAGCACCCGCAGCCCGTCGGCGGTCTCGGTGACCAGGTCGCCCGTGTCGTGCCAGTCGGCCCCCGGAGCCGTGCGCACCCGCAACAGGCCCGTGGACGGGGACGCGGCGTCACCCGGGCCGCCCACGATCTCGTGGACCACGCCGGGCAGGACCCGTCCGACGCACCCGGGCTCCAGACCGGGCCCGTCGGGGTCCGCCACACCGGCGCACAGGGCGCCGGTCTCGGTGGAGCCGTAGTTGCGGGATGTGGGGACGCCCAGGGCGTCGCGCACGGCGCGCTCCAGACCGGCGTCCACCGGCCCCGCCCCGACCATCGCCATGCGCAGCCGTGGCGCACGCGGCCCGCCCCGGCGGACCGTCCGCAGGGCCGACAGCCGTGCCAGGGAGGGCGTGAGCACGACGACCGTGGCACCCCCGGCCAGCTCGTCCGCGGTCGCGCCCAGCGCGGTCGGCGGCACGGGCACGACGGCGGAGCCGGAGAGCAGCGCGCCGAACAGCCACCCCAGGGCGTAGGAGTGGCTCAACGGCAACGGGATCAGGACCCGGTCGTCCGGCCCGACACCGACGCCGTCCCGGTAGCGCAGCCCCTCGGCGACCAGGTCGGACTCGGTGCGGCGCACGAGTGAGGGCCGGCCGGTCGAGCCGGACGTGGCCAGCACGAGCGTGGATTCCCCGGCCACGGCGTTCCGGGCCGAGGACGTGCCACGGGCGGGGGAGACCGCGCCGGTGGCGGGGTCGAGCCACCCCTCCCCGCCGGCGTCGCCCAGCAGCCGGTCCGCCTCGGCCCCGGGGGCGTCGGCGCCCACCAACAACGGGTGGGCGCCGGCCTCCAACAGGCCGAGCAGACCGGTCACCCACGACGGCCCGTTCTCGGCCCGCAGGCCGATCACCCGGCCCGCGACGTCCCCTGCGCGTTCGCCGACACGCCCGGCGGCCTCCAGAAGCGCCCCGGTGGAGAGCGCCGTGCCGTCGGCGCCGCGCAGGCGGCCGGGGAGGTCCGGCGCGTCGCGCAGGACCGCGCACAGCCCGGAGGCCACGACGGGGGTCCCGGCTGCCTCACCCACGGCGCGTCCGGTCGTAGTCGGCCTTCATCCCGGCCAGCAGCGCGCGGATGGCGGGCGGGGAGTACGTGGGGGCCGAGCACAGCTCGTCGAGCGTGATCTCGTCCTCGAAGTACATCGACAGCGTGTCCCACGGCGTGAAGCAGCCGTGGCAGGCGTCGAGACGCGGTCGCTCCGCGAGCAGCGCCCGGGTCAGCCCGGTCTCCCCGATCTTGTCGGTGGTCGCGGTCCAGTCCTCCTCCAGGACGTTGCCCATGTCGGAGAACCAGATGTTGGGGCAGGGCGTGACGACGCCGTCGCTGAAGGTCGAGACCACCAGCCGGGGCAGGTGGCAGCGGAAGGTCCGCCTGCCCTCGCGGTAGAAGCTCAGCAGCCGGTCGAAGTAGGCCCGCGGCGGCAGCACCGCCGACAGCTCGTCGAAGCGGTCGACCAGCTCCTCGACGTGCACGATCTGCTCGGGGCGGATCCTGTAGTCGTCGGAGTCGGGTCCTCGCACCGGGAAGGGGTGCAGGCTGACGTGGTCGCCGAACCCCGCCAGGAAACGGGCGAACGCGGTCGTGTCGGCGACGCTGCGATCGTGCAGCACCTGGTAGATCTCCACCGGGATCCCCGAGACGAGGATGCGCTCGATGGCGGCCATGGTCTTCGCGTGCAGCTTCTCCGACTGCACCCGGTAGCTGTTGCCGCCGTACAGGTGGCTGTCCAACGACACCTGGAGCACCACGTTGCCCCAGGAGCGCAACCGCTCCAGGTGTTCCTCGCGCACGAGCACGCCGTTGGTCTGCACGACCAGGACCTCGTGCTTGGCCGCCTCCTGCTCCAGGAAGTCCATGATCCCCCTGATCAGGAAGATCTCCCCGCCGGTCACCTTCAGCAGGGGCATGTCGAACGTCGTGCGCAGCCGGTCGGCGACCGTGTCGACGTTGCGGCCCAACGGCGTGTCCTTGGTGTAGGCGTCGCGCTTGGGGGGTTCGAAGATGAGCTTGAGGTTGTGCCCCTCCTTGAGGTTGCTCTGGCCGGTCAGGCAGTAGTTGCAGCTCAGGTTGCAGGCGTCCTCGTTGATGACGAGGTCGTTGCCCAGGAGGTGGCTCACCATCGTCGCGGTCTCCTTCGTCGTTGATGTCGCGGCGCCGTGTCCTCAGGCACGGACCCAGTGGTGCGCGTGCGGGCGGGCGGGGTCGTCCCCCTCGCGGGGGCGTGCCCGCGCGCGCAGCGCGGCGGTGAGGGCGTCCGTGCCGCCGAACAGCGAGCGGGCCTGGCTCGTGTAGCACCGCGCGGCCTCCAACCAGACCCCGGTGTCGGCCTCGGTCAGCGCCGAGGCGCGCCTGTCCAGGCCCCGGCGGTGCCGTGCCCGCACGGTGTAGGGGAAGTCCTCGTACCAGTCCGGCGCCCCGACCCCCGCGCGCTCGACGGCCGCCCGCGTCAGCCTGTGGTCCACGTGGTCCCCGGCCGCGAGCGGCGCGTGGACGAGCGTGCCCCCGTCCCGGTGGCGTGCGATCGCCTCCGCGATCCGGTCCACCAGGGCGGCGTCGTCCGGATGCGGTGTCGAGAACAGGCGGGTCACCGACGGGTAGCGCGGGACGCCGTCGCTGCGGCGGGCCGCCGCGTCGGCGAGTCCGAGCGAGTGCGGCGCCAGCCCCAGGAGCGACAGCGCGGCGCGGTCCTCGGCCCTGCGTGTCGAGGGCGGCGCCGACAGCGCGCGGGAGGCCCCGCCCGGGGCCGGGTCCGGGACCGGGCCGTCGAACACGGTGAGCACCACGACCCGGGCCCCCTCGCGCCGCCAGCGCGCGATCCGGCCCCCCAGGGACCAGACGGCGTCGTCGGGGTGGGGGGAGAGCACCAGGTGGTCCACGGTCCCCCCGGCGGGCGGTCCGCTCACGGGGCATCCCCCCCGCGCACCGCGTCGACGTACCGGACCGGATCCCCGTCGGCGCAGAGCAGCTCCGCCAGGTGCGTCACGGCGGGCTCGGGGTGCAGCGCCGCGAAGCGCTCCAGATTGCGGGCGTGCTGTTCCCAACGGTCGGGGCGGCCGTGGCTGAGGTGGACCCCCAGGGCGTCGGGCACCAGCCGTCGGCGCAGACCGCGCCCGTGCAGACGCCGGCCCAGTTCGAGGTCCTCGCAGCCCCACGTCGTGCCGAAGGACTCGTCGAAGCCGCCGGCGGCCTCCACCTCGGCGCGGTCCACGGCGAGGTTGGCCCCCACCGAGCCGAGCCACGGGGCGACGTCGGGCACGGTCCCGGCGTCCATCCCCTCCACCGCGCGCTCCAACGCGTTGGCCACCAGACGGCGACGCGGCGCCCGTGTCGGGCCGGCCCCCAGCGCGCGTCGGGCGTCCCGGGCGTCGGCGGCGTCCCCCCGGGCCAACTCGGCGACCAGGGCGGCGGCGGTGGGCAGTTCGCGCATGCGCCCGTGGCAGAACAGGCCGGGGCCGCGGGCCCGGTGGTGGGCGGCCAGGAAATCCTCGCCGACCAGCACGTCGTCGTCGACGAAGACCACACGCGGGGCCGAGGCGGCGGCCACGCCGGCGTTGCGTGCCGCCGCCCGACCGCGACCGGGGCCGCGCACCACCACGAGCGGGGGCGCGCTCCCGGCCCCGTCACGGGCGGGCGGGCCGGGAGCGGCGCCCACCTCGGCGGGAACCTCGTCCGCGTCGACGACGACCACCACCTCGTGGGGCGGCGCGTCGCGTTGCCCCGCCAGACAGGCCAGGGCCGGACGCAACCGTTCGGGCCGCCCCCCTGCGGTGGGCACGACGACCGAGATCACGGGACGGGGCGCCGGACTCACGCCGCCACGGCCTCCCCCACGTGCGCGGCCACGGCGCGCACCGTGTCCGGGTCGGCGAGCAGGACACGGTGGTGCAACCAGACGCACTCACGGCCGATCAGCTCGCTGTTCGGGCAGCGAGCGGCGTCGCTCCCGACGCCCTCGCCCCGCGTGGGGCCGAGCCCCCATCCCCGGGTCCGGTAGATCGGCGGGAAACCGACGAAGGCGGGGACACCACGGCCGACCAGGTCGTCGACCAGCGCGCGGCGACGACGGTCGTCGATCCCGGGGACACGGAACATGGCCATGTAGTGGCTGTGGAGGTCGCACCGCTCGTCGCGGCCGGCCGGCACCACGCCCGGCACCGCGGCCAGCTCCTTCTCCAGCACCTCTGCGCCGCGCTCGCGCACGGGCAGGTGCTCGTCGAGGCGGGCGAGCTGTCCGCTCAGCACGGCCGCGACGAACTCGGGCATCCTCTGGTTGGAACCCTGGGTGCGGTGCTCGTAGTGCCGGTCGTCGGCGGGGCGCCCACAACTGTGGCGCAGGTAGGCGTCCTCGTAGCGCTCGCGGTCCGGGAACAGGATCGCGCCGCCCTCGCCTCCGGTCATCAGCTTGCCGTTCTGGAAGCTGAAGGTGGCGATCCCACCCAGCTCCCCGGCGTGACGGCCGCGCCAGCGCGCCCCGTGCGCGTGCGCGGAGTCGTGCAGCACCTCCACGCCCGCCGACCGGGCCAGCGCGTCCAGCGCGTCCACGTCGGCGAACTGGCCGGCCATGTGCACGGCCATGATCACCTTCGTGCGGGGGCCCAGGGCCGCGGCGGTCGCGTCGACGTCGAGACAGTAGGTGTCGAGGTCGACGTCGGCGGGCACCGGCACGGCGCCCAGCCGCTGCACCGCGAGCGAACAGGAGATGAAGGTGAACGCGGGGACGACCACCTCGTCCCCCGGACCGACGCCCATGCTCTCCAGGGCGAGCTCCAAGGCCGCGGTCCCGCTGCTCACGGCCAGGCAGTACGGTGCGCCGTGCCGCTCGGCGAAGGCGCGCTCGAAGGTCTCCACCCGGCTGCCGGCCTGACGCCACCACCCCGGTTGTTCCAGGACCCCGAGCAGCCCCT
The DNA here is from genome assembly GCF_001029525.1 of Nocardiopsis sp. RV163. NCBI lineage: Bacteria > Bacillati > Actinomycetota > Actinomycetes > Streptosporangiales > Nocardiopsidaceae > Nocardiopsis > Nocardiopsis sp. RV163. Next base: position 19,488 of record NZ_LEKI01000060.1, read on the forward strand.
CGCGTTCGGCCGCGCCGTACTGGGGCCACGGGGGAAGGTTCAGTTCCTGACGGTCGTGCGGCACGTCGTCCTCCGAGTCGGGGGGGCGAAGGGCACGGCGGGTGTCGGACTCACGCGCCGCGGAATCCTCGTGCTCACCGCGGCAGCCGTCTTTTCCCGGAATCACTCGCCAAAGCGGACTCCCATAACCTTGGGAACCATTCGATTCGCTGTCAAGGTGCGGTGTCCGGGAAATGCTGAAGCAGTTCAACCACACGATTCGTGCGGCTGTGAACAGCGAGAACGAGGGCGGGTGCGTATCTTGCGCAGTCGAACATGCGATAACCGTTCACCCGGTCCGGGGTGTTCATTCGAAAAATCGAATAACGGTTGACGGATCTCCCGGACGTCATGACGATCGTGATTCACCGGCCTCGGCCGAGCCCGTCCGGTCCCCCCTGCCCTCGACACCGAAAGGCCGTCCCGTGCCGACCCCACGCGTCCTCGTCATCGGGATCGACGGCGGCAGCTTCGACACCATCGACCCCCTCGTCCGACGCGGGGAGCTGCCGCACACGGCCGCGCTGCTGCGGGACAGCGCGAGCGCGGTCACCTCCACGACCTGGCCGGCCCACACAGCGCCGGGGTGGGCCACCATGACCAGCGCGTCCCACCCAGGACGTCACGGCGTCTACCAGTTCTTCGACACCCAGCACCCCGCCTACGGGGAGACGCTGGTCGGCGCGCCGGATCTGGGCCGCTCCTCGATGTGGGAGTGGGCGGCGGCCCAGGGCTGGTCCGGCGGGATGATCAACGTCCCCATGTCCCACCCGCCGCGCGACCTGCCCGGCTACCAGCTGACCTGGCCGCTGCGGCAGACCCTGCGCTACTGCCGGCCGCCGACGCTGCTGCGCGAGCTGGCGACGGCCGGGGCGCACTTCCAGCCCGACCTCGCCTGCATGTTCCGGGGCGACCACGGCTACATCGACGAGGCGGTCGCCAACGTCGCGGCGCGCGTGCGCTCGACCCGACACCTGATGACCACCAGGCCCACCGACGTGACCATGGTCGTGATCACCGAGCCCGACCGGGTGGGACACCACTACTGGCACTTCGGCGACCCCGACCACCCCGGGCACGAGACCCCGCCTCCCGGCTCCGGGTGGGACGAGGCGATGACGCGCATCCACCGCGCCGTCGACGACGCCGTCGGTGAACTGGTCGGGCTCGTCGACGACGACACCACGGTCGTGCTGGTGTCCGACCACGGGCTCGGGCGCGGGCGCCACTCCCTGGGCCTGCACGGCCTGCTGGAGGAGGCGGGCCTGCTCGCCACCGCGGCCTCCGGCGACGGGGAACCGGACCGGGTCGCGCACTGGTTCACCGGCGGCGGACGCACCGTCGACTTCGACCGCACGTCGGTCTACATGCCCGTGCCGGGCAGCTACGGCCTCAACGTCAACCAGCGGGGCCGCCAGGTGCGCGGTCGCGTCGCGCCGAGGGACCGCGCCCGGTTGCTGGAGGACCTGCAGTCGCTCCTCGACCTGCGCACGCCCACCGGCGACCGGGTCTTCCGCGCGGTCCTGCCGCGCGAGGAGGTCTACCCGGGCCCCTGGACGCACCGGGCCCCGGACTTCGTGCTGCTGCCCGCCGACGAGACCGTCATGCCGGTCTGCGACCCCTCGGCCCCGCTCTGGGGGCCGAGCGCCCAGACCGGGCTCCACCGCCACGAGGGCCTCTGGGCGCAGCGCTCGCCCGACGTCGTCCCGGGGCGCCGGGCCGAGACCTTCCGCCTGGTCGACACCGTTCCGACGATGTTCGCCGCGCACGGGATCGCCTGGCCCGACGACGTCGACGGCCGCGTCCACCGGGACGCGTTCTCCCGCCCCCCGACCCCGCCGGCGCCGCTGCCCGCGGACCCCGTCACCGGGACCGGCCTCCCCGGGGACGACGCCGCCGACGAGGACGGCGACCTGGCCTTCACCAGCTCCCGGCTGCGCGAGATGGGTTACCTGTGAAGCAACCCCCGACCGAAACCGACCCCAGGGAAGGGAACGACGACGTGAGCGACGTCAAGGATCGGCTGAAGAAGGTCATGGTCGCCTCCCTCGAACTCAAACGGGATCCGGCCGACCTCCCCGAGAAGGACATCGTGGACACGCTGGGCCTGGACTCGATCAACACCCTGGAGTTCCTGATCTGGGTGGAGAACGAGTTCGACATCGAGATCGCCGACGAGGACCTCTCGGTGCGCCTCGTCGACGACCTCGACGTCCTCAGCGCCTACGTCAGCGAGCGGCTCTCCGACTGAGCCGTCGGCCGGACCGGCAGGACCGCGAGCGACGAGGAGGAGCAGTGCCGAGTGATCGACGCGCGATCGTGGTGGTCACCGAGGGCGCCACACCCCGGCTGCTGGACCGGTGGTGCGCCGAGGGCCGGCTGCCGGCCTTCGCGCGCCTGCGGACCCTCGGGGCGGGGGGACCGCTGCGGGCCGACGGCGTCCCCTACGAACCACCGGGCCTGCTGAGCCTGCTCACCGGGGCGCGCCCCGGCGACCACGGGTTCCACTCCTACTGGTCGTGCCACAGCCCCGACTACCGTCCGGCGGTGCTGGGTTCCCGGGAACGGCGGCTGCCGCTGCTCTGGCAGCGCCCGGAGTTCGCCGACCTGCGCTTCGCCTCCGTGGGGCTGTTCGGCACACACCCCGCCGAACCGTTCGACGGTTGGCTGATCACCTACCCCATGCGACCCACACTGCGCGGCTGCCACCCCCGCGAACTCCAACGCGAACTGGACCGGGAGGGCATCCGCCCGGTACACGACGTGTCGGTGTGGTGGGACGGGGGACCCCGCGCCTCCGTGCTCGAACGTCTGCTGGAGGCCGACCGGCGACGGGCCGCAGCCGCCGAGCACCTGCACGACCGGGGCGCCGACGTCACCGTGGTCAACCTGACGGCCATCGACCGCACCTCGCACATCTTCTGGCAGGAACTCGAACGCGAGGACGTCGACCCCTCCCACAGCGCCGTGTTCGACGCCTACAAGACCGCCGACGACGTGCTCGGACGCATGCTCCGCCGGCTCGACGGCCGCACCACCCTCATCGCCTTCTCCGAGATCGGGTTCGGTCCCGTGCGCTCGTACTGCTCGATCAACGACGCCCTCGCCTCGGCCGGGCTCCTGACCCACGACGCCGACGGACGCGTGGACTTCGGGGCCAGCCGGGCCTTCGAGGCGGTCCAGGGCACCCACGGCGTCAACGTCAACCTCACCGGCCGCTACGAGCGGGGCACGGTCTCCCCCGACGACTACGAGACCGTGCGCAAGGACGTCGCCGAAGCTCTGCTCGGCGCGGTCAACCCCCGCACCGGCCTGCCCCTGGTCCGTTCGGCGTCCCCCCGCGAGGAGGTCTACCCGGGGGCAGCCACCGAACTCGCCCCCGACCTGGTCCTTGAACCCCACGACTGGCGCTACCTGCCCCTGGGCGACCCGAGCTGGGCCCACCACGTCCACCGCACCTGGCAGAGCGGCTGGCACCGACCCGACTCCTACTGGGCCGCCCTCGGTCCGGACACCGGGACCGCGCTTCCCGGCACCGCGCCCGCCCGACCGGTGGACATGGCCGCCACACTGGCCGCGGCCCTGGGCCGCGAGGTCCCGCCGTGGTGCTCGGGGAGGGCCCTCATCACCTGCTGAGCACCCACCACCGGTCGACCCCAGGAAGGAATCCGATGAACCGGGCCCTAGCCGTCGGCCTCGACGGCATGACCCTCGACCTGCTGCACCGGCTCGCCGCCCAGGGCGTGATGCCCACCGCCGCCGCGCTGCTGGAGAGCGGCCCGTGCGCGGAACTGGTGGCGCCCGTGCCGGAGATCAGCTCGACGAGCTGGGCGTCGTTCCTGACCGGGGTCAACCCGGCCCGGCACGGTGTGTTCGGGTTCGTGGACCTGCTTCCCGGCGGGTACGACACCTTCTACGCCGACGCGCGCACCCTCGCCGCCCCCACGATGTGGGAGATCGCGGCACGGGCGGGACTGCGCACCGCCTGCCTCAACGTGCCGGGCACCTACCCGGCGCCGACCGTCCACGGCGCACTCGTGTCGGGCTTCGTCGCCCCGCGCCTGTCCCGCGCGGTGTTCCCGCCACGACTCGCCGACACCCTCTCCGCGCTCGACTACGAACTCGACATGGAGATCGGCGATGTCGCCGCCGACCCGTACGCCTTCCTGGCCCGCGCGGTGCGCGCGCTGCGCGCCCGCGTCCGCGGGTTCGAGGCCGTGCTGGGCCGCGACGGCGCGGAACCCGAATGGGACCTGGGCGTGGCCGTGATCACCGAGACCGACCGGGTGCAGCACTTCCTGTGGGGCCCGCTCGACGACCCCGGCCATCCGCTGCACGACGCCGTCGTCGACTTCTACCGCGAGGTCGACGCCGCCCTCGCACGGCTGGTCGCGCTCGTAGACGACGAGGACGCGCTCTTCCTCGTCAGCGACCACGGTTTCGGACCGGCTACCTGCCAGTTCGCCCTCAACGGATGGTTGCGCGAGGGCGGTTGGCTGGCCCCGGAGCAGACCACCCCACGGCTGACCGACCTCGACGCCCGCTCCCAGGCGTTCGCGCTGGACCCGGCACGGGTGTACCTGCACCGCAAGAGCCGCTTCCCGTCCGGCTCCCTGAGCGACGAGGACGCGGACGCGGTACGCGACGAGATCGCCGACGAACTGCGCGCCCTGCGCCGCGACGGCACCCGGATCGGCCCCGACGTCGACGGACCGCCGGTGTTCGACGCCGTGGAGACCGCCGCGCAGGTCTACAGCGGCCCGCTGCTGGAACGGGGCGCCGACCTGCTGGCCACGCCCGCCCTCGGAGTCCAGCCCCGGGGCACGTGGGCGCCCGCGTCGACGGTCGGCACCGACGTGTTCACCGGCACCCACACGCGGGGCAACGCGATCTTCCACGCCCGCGGCGCGGACCGGGACCGCTTCCCGGCCCGGGTGGACATGACCGACGTGGCCCCGACCCTTCTCGGCGCGCTGGGCGTGGACACCCCCGACATGGACGGCCGCGCGGCCGACACCGGCCGCGCGCAGCGGACCACTGGAGGTACGGCATGAGCCCCACCGACATCCCCATCACCCCGGTTCGCAGGGAGAAGCCGGGGGCGTTCTCCATCGAGATCGACCCGGCGATCACCGACCCCGCCTCCGTGCGGACCAGCTTCCTCGTCCTGCTCGACGGCGACCTGGTGATGTCCCCCGAACACCTGGGCGTGGCCTTCATGGCGAGCGTGCTGCGCGAGGCGGGTTTCACCTGCGAGATCCGCGAGGTCCGACACGGCCTCGACGAGGAGCGCACCATCGCCGAACTCGTCGAGTACGACCCGGCGCTGGTGTGCTTCACCCTGATGAGCCTCAACGTCGTCAGCGCCGCCTCGCTCTCCGAACGCCTCGCCGAGGCGCTCCCGGACGCGGTGATCGCCTGCGGCGGCCCGGCCGGCACCTTCGCCGGGACCGAGGTGCTCCGCCGGATGCCGCACGCCGACGTCGTCGCCGTCGGGGAGGGCGAACCCACCATCCTCGACCTCGTGCAACGCATCGCGCTCGGGGACGGCCTCTCCGACTGCCCCGGCATCTGCTACCGCGACGCCCGGGGCAGACCGCGCCAGAACCCGACCCGGCCACTGGTCCACGACCTCGACGCGCTCCCGCACCCGGCCCGCGACCAACTCGTCTCCCACGGCAACGAGCTGGAGTACGTGCGGGTGAGCACCAGCCGCGGCTGCGTGGCCCGCTGCACGTTCTGCGCTGCCCCGCACACCAACAACCGGGTGCAACAGGGCAAGGCGTGGCGGGGACGCAGCCCGGAGCGGGTGGTGGACGAGATCGTCCGACTGGTGCGCGACCACCGGTTCCGCACCTTCGACTTCATCGACTCCACGTTCGAGGACCCCGACGGCGGCCGACTGGGCAAGGAACGGGTCCGCAGGATCGCCCAGGGCATCCTCGACGAGGGACTGGACATCTACTTCAACGTCTGCATGCGGGCGGAGAACTGGAAGGACACCCCGGAGGACCACGCGCTGCTGGACCTGCTGGTGCGTGCCGGCCTGGAGAAGGCCAACGTCGGCATCGAGTCCGGCGTCCCCGAGGAGCTGCTGCTCTGGGAGAAGAAGGCGACGGTGCAGGACAACGTCACCGTGATCCGGATGCTGGAACAGCACGGGATCTACCTCGCGATGGGCTTCATCCCGTTCCACCCCTACGCCACGGTCGAGACGATCCTGGAGAACGCGGAGTTCCTGCGGCACAACGCGGGCCACAACCTGCGCCGTATGACCGAGCGGCTGGAGATCTATCCGGGCACCAAGATCGTGCGGAGGATGACCGACGACGGCCTGCTCACCGACGCCTACCTGAACGAACTCGACCCCTACGGCTACACCTACAAGGACGAACGGGTCGAGGTGCTGGCCACCCACTTCGCCTCGCTCTACAACAACGACGACTACCACCGGCGCGGGGTGATCACCGAGCAGTCCTCGGTGTTCGAGTTCGAGACCTTCAACGTCGTCCTCCAGACGTTCATCTCCCGACTCCACCGACGCTTCCACCACGTGCCCGAGGCGATGGAGCGGATCGAGACGTTCAAGGAGAGGATCCGCGCGATCCGCCAGGAGATGGCGCAGCACAACGTCGACTTCTTCCGCAGCAACGTCGACGACGCGCTCTCCGGACGCCTCGACCACGACAAGCGGGCGGCCCAGGTGCTCGACGTCGAACGCTACTTCGACGCCCGGATCGACCAGATGAAGACCGAGCAGCTGCGCCTCGGCAAACACCTGCACCGCATGGGCCTGCGCGTGGCGGAGATCAGCTCGACCCTGCCCGACCCGGCCCCCGGCGGGGCGCAGCGGTCCTACACGGGGGAGGGCGCCGGTGCGACCTGGTGACGACGTCGCCGTCTGCACCCTGACCGACACCGCACTGGCCGACCGCCTCAGGGACCTGCCCGGGGTCGCGGTGGCCGCACCGCTGCGCACGGCCAACATCGGCATCGAACAGATCGTCCGCGCCGTGCTCGCCCGCCCCTCGCTCCGGGCACTGCTGGTGTGCGGGGCGGACTCGCGCCTGTTCCGCCCGGGACAGAGCCTGGTCGCCCTGCTCCGCCACGGCATCGACGGAGACGGCGGCCGTATCCGACGCGCCGAGGGCTACGACGCTCGCCTGCCGGGGCTGGGCGTCGCCCAGGTGGAGCGCTTCCGGAACCAGTTGACCTGGCACGACGCGCGCGGCGTCGACGACGAGGGGGAACTCGCGGCGCAGGTGGCGGCACTGCGCGCCGCCGTCCGCCGGGCACCGGCCCCGACCGCCGGACCCGTCCCCGAACCCGTCGGGGCCGTCGAACCGACGGAGCTGCGCCCGAGGGGGAGACGCCGCGACCTGTCGACCGCCCTCCAGGGGTTCGTGGTCATCACCGCCGACCACGCCGAGGGCACCGTGCTCCTGCGAGTGTTCGACGCCGACCTCACACCGCGCTACCGCATGCGCGGCCGTCGCGCCGAGTCCATGGTGCTCGGCCTGCTGGAGGCCGGAGTGATCACCGACCCGGCCCACACCGGCTACCTCGGCACCGAGCTGGGCAAGGCGGAGACCGCCCTGCGGTGCGGGCTGCGCTACGAGCAGGACCTGCCGCTGCGCCCGGCACTACACGACAGCCACGAAAGGACGCGCGCATGACCCCGATCGAGTTCCGGTCCGTGCTGTACGGCACGTTGGGGGTGACGGGAGCCGAACTGGCGCCCGACGTCGCGCTGCGCGACCAACTCGCCGTCGAGTCCTCGCGGATGGTCGAACTGGCGATCCTCCTGGAGCAGGACCTCGGGGCCGACCTCGACGACGACGTCGACCTCGCGGCCCTCTCACCGACCGAGCTGCACCGGCTGGTCGAACCGGGGCCGACCGCATGACCGCCCGCCCGTCAGGGCAGCGAGAGGTCTTCGCGCACGCCCCGCGCCAGGTGCGGGTGGCACGCCGCGGGCGGTTCCTGCCCGGCGGGCACCAGCCGCACCACCAGGTCACCGGCGTGCTCCCCGGCCGGAGCCCAGGAGGCCGCCCGCGCCCGCTCCTCCTCGGACGCGTCCTCCGCCAGCACCACCGTCACCGGTCGGACGGGGGGCGCGACCGGATCGGCCAGGACGCCCCCCGACGAGGCGACGAACACCCGCGACGGGGCGGGCCCGACCTCCGCGACCCGGGCCACCAGGCCGGGCGCCGCCGCCCCGGAGACGAACAGCGCCCACGGGCGGTCGGCCGGCCAGTCGGCGACGACGGACCCCGGGCCCGCACCGCCGACCGCCTCCGGGACGGACAACGTGCGCACCTCCACCAGGGGGGAGAGCAGGTCGCGCCAGCTCCGGGCCGACACCGGCCCGTCCACCACCAGCACCAGACAAGCAGCGGCCCCGATCCCGTCCGGTCCCGTCACGACGGCACCCCTCCCCGGCTCCCGTCACCATCCCGCGTCCGGTGGGCAGCCTACAGCGGGCACGCCCGACCCATCCCGAGGAAAGGAGAACGATCACGATGGCCACACCGCGCCGCGTCGCCGTCATCGGCCTGGACGGGGTCCCCCCGGAACTGCTCTTCGACAAGCACTCCGCGGACATGCCCACCCTCACCCGCCTGAAGGAGAGGGCGGTCTGGGGACCGATGCGCAGCATCGACCCTCCCATCACCATGCCCGCCTGGGCCTGCATGCTCTCGGGCGCCACCCCCGGCGAACTCGGGATCTACGGCTTCCGCGACAGGGCCGACCACGGCTACGGTCCGATGGAGTTCGCGACCGCGCGCAAGATCCGCCGCCCCCGCATCTGGGACCTGGTCTCCGCCGAGGGCGGCACCAGCATCGTGCTGGGCGTACCGGGCACCTACCCCACCACCCCCATCCTGGGGTCGATGGTGTCGTGCTTCATGGCCCCCTCCACCGACGCCCGGTTCACCCACCCGGTCGGCCTCGCCGACGAACTCGCCGCCCTCACCGGCGGCTACCGGCTCGACGTGGCGAACTTCCGCTCCCCGGAGCCGGAACGGATCTCCCAGGAGATCTTCGACATGAGCGAGCAGCGCTTCGACGTGGCCCGGCACCTGGCGACCACCCGGGAGTGGGACCTGCTCACCCTCGTGGACATGGGGCCGGACCGCCTCCACCACGCGTTCTGGAAGCACTGCGACCCCGGACACCCCCGCCACGAGCCGGGCAACCGCCACGCCGACCTGTTCACGCAGTACTACCGTGCGCTCGACCGCCAGATCGCCGGACTCCTGGAGGCCCTGCCCGAGGACACGGCGGTGATGGTCGTGTCCGACCACGGCGCACAACCCATGGTCGGCGGGTTCCGCGTCAACGAGTGGCTGCGCCGCGAGGGCCTGCTGGTGCTGCGGGAGGAACCGGACCACCGGATCCCCCTGGCGAAGGCGTCGGTCGACTGGACCCGCACCGTCGCCTGGGCCGAGGGCGGCTACTACGGCCGCGTCTTCCTCAACGTCGAGGGCCGTGAGCCCACCGGCACGGTCCCGGCCGCCGAACACGAGGACACCGCGGACCGGATCGCCCGCATGCTGGAGGCGCTGACCGACGAGACCGGCGCGCCGATGCGCAACCGCGTCCTGCGCCCCCACGAGATCTACCCCGAGGTCAACGGGGTCGCGCCGGACCTGATGGTGTACTTCGGTGACCTGCGACGCCGCGCCCTGGCCACCCTCGGAGGGAGCGAGGGCCTGCACACCACCGAGAACGACACCGGTCCGGATCACGCCAACCACGGGGACACCGGTGTGTTCCTGCTCGCCGGGACCGGCGCCTCCCCGGGCCCGCGTCCGGGCCTGTCCCTGTACGACGTAGCCCCTACTCTGGAGTCCCTGTTGGGCGTTGAGTCACCGGTCCGTCACAGCAAGTCGGCGGGTGTCCTGGCCTGAACAGGTCGTGACGTCCACCACCCGGAATAGGAACGCTGATGGCCCAACCGGACCGAGCCCTGACCCCCCGCCAACGATGGCTGGGACTCACGATCGTCCTCGCCGCCGTCCTGGTCGACCTCATCGACGTCGGCGTCGTCGTCATCGCGGCGCCCCACCTGGCCGCCGACCTCGGGGCGACACCGGCCGAACTGCAGTGGATCGTGGCAGGCTACGCGTTGGCCTTCGGCGTGCTCCTGGTCCTGGGCGGGCGGCTCGGCGACATCCTCGGACGGCGGCGCACCTTCCTGGCCGGGACCGTGGTGTTCACCGTCGCCTCGGCGGCGTGCGCCCTCGCCCCGGACACCACGACGCTCATCGCGGCACGCGCCGCGGCCGGCCTCGGGGCGGCGCTCATGGTTCCCCAGGTGCTCTCCATCATCCAGACCACCTTCACCGAGAGCGAGCGCCCGCGGGCGTTCGGGGCCTACGGGGCCGTGGTCGCGGTCGGCGCCGGGCTCGCCCCGCCCATCGGCGGGCTGCTGCTCGAACTCGGTCCAGAAGAGCTGTCTTGGCGGATCCTGTTCCTGATCAACGTCCCGATAGGAGTCCTGGCCGTGCTCGGGGGCGCCCGGTACCTGGAGGAGTCGCGCACCGGAGACCGTCCGGGCCTGGACCTCGTCGGGACGGTCACGGTCGGCGCCGCACTGCTCCTGGTGCTGTTCCCCCTCGTCACCCTCGGACACGGGAGCGTCTCACCGCTCGCGCTGGCCGGCGGACTGGTCGGTCTGGCCCTGCTGGCGCTCTTCGTCCGCACCCAGCGCCGAAGGGAGGAGCGGGGCCGCCCGGTACTGGTGCCCATGACGGTGTTCCGGCGTCCCGGACCCGCCGTCGGCCTCGTCGCCGTCGTCATGGTCTGGTCCGGGATGAGCGCCTACACCCTCGTGCTCACCCTGCAGCTCCAGGACGGGCACGGACTGTCCCCCCTGACCACCGGCCTGGTCCTGATGGCATGGCCGATCGGGGTGGGCCTGTCGGCCAACTCGGCCTCCCTGCCCGCCCTCCTCGCCCGCATCGACGGCCGACAGGTCCTCCTCGGGACCGCGCTCCTCACGGCCGGCATGGCCCTGCTGGTCGCCTCGCTGGGGCACGCCCTCGCCACCGGCGGCGCCCTCGGCGGCACCGGAGACATCATCCTGCGCCTGGTGCCCGGTCTCTTCGTCAGCGGCCTCGGCATGGGCCTGTTCGCCCCCGGCATCACCCAGAAGATGATGTCCTGGGCTCCCGAGGAGGCCGTGGGCGGCGTGTCGGGCACCGTGAACGCCGTCATCCAGATCGCCGGCTCGCTCGGCACGGTCGTGGCCGGTTCCCTGTTCTTCCTCGCCCTGCCGCGAGGGGGGACCGGCACGCACCCCCCGGAAGCGGCCGACACCGCCGGCCTGGTCGCGCTGCTCTACCCGCTCGGCGGGTTCCTCGTCGCCGGTCTCGTCGCGGTGTGGCTGCACCGCAGCGAGCGCCACCGGCCCAGCCCCGAGGACCCCGACCGGCCGTCCCCGCCCCCGGAGCGCCGACTGGGCCGGTCGGGGAGCGCGTCGGCGGTACCCGGACGGCGACCGCGTCGCCGCGGCCCCTCCCCGGACGGCGGCTGAACGGGTGGGCGTGCGGCTCCGGAACGGCACAC
>NZ_LEKI01000061.1:0-30291 GCF_001029525.1 Nocardiopsis sp. RV163
GGGTAGGGGGCGGCCCGGTCGGGACGGATCAGACGCGGCGTGCCAGAAGGATGCTGATGTTGTCCTTGCCGCCCGCCTCCATGGCGGCCTGCCACAGGGCGTACACGGCGGCCTCGTCGCTGCCCGCCTCGGCGATCATCCGCTCCATCTCCTCGGGCAGGACCAGGTCGGACAGGCCGTCGCTGCACATGAGCCAGGCGCTGGGGTCGGCCGCGTCGTCCCGGCCCACGTGCGGGACCATCGTGCCGCCCGAACTGCCGCCCAGGGACTGGGTGATGAAGTTCGTGGTGACGGGACGGCCGTCCTCGGACGGGGGCAGCGCGGGCGAGTCGTCCTCCGAGAGCTGGCGCAGGCGGCGCCCCTCCAGGCGGTAGGTGCGGGAGTCGCCGACGTTGAACCAGAAGTTGCCGTCGTTGTTGAGCAGGACGCCCGCGACCGTGGTCCCCATACCGGAGAACTCGGTGTGCTGGGTGGCGTGGTCCTTGATCTCCTCGTCGATGTTGCTCAGCAGTTGGGCGATCTCCTCGGGACCGTTGAGCCGCGGCCCCATCTCGGCCATGCGGTGCACGGCGTGCTCGGAGGCGATCTCCCCCGCGGCCTGACCGCCGATCCCGTCGGCGACCGCCAGGATGACGGGCTCCCCGACCGGGAGCACGCAGCGCACCGGCGAGGTCATGTTCGCACTGGCGACGGTCAGGGCACCCATGACGACGGCGTCCTCGTTGGCGGGGCGGATAGCGCCCCGGTGCGTGAGGGCCGTGACAATGACTTCCCCACCAGCGACACCCATACGCCCTTCCTCCCGTTTCATCGGCCGTGGCCGGTTGCCCGGCGCCCCGCGCCGGGCCTTGGTCGAGTCCCGTTCAACGTCTGGATTCTGTCACCGTACCGAGCCACCGCCGGAGTGGGTCAAAATCCGCGTACATCATGGCGGAAAACACCCGGATACGCAGTTCCCGCCCCGGTTCCCGACGACGGAGTCGTCGTGCCGGACGATCCGCGGCGCGCGCCGGGCGGTCCCGGTGTTCCGGTCCGACAGTAGCGGCGGTGCGGCCGGCCCGACAGGGGCCACCCACGGGTACCGCGAAACCGCAGACCATCCGGGAGAACTCCGGGGTTACGGACAGCACCGAACCCCCGCGTCTCTTGGTGTCGGATTCGCGTCACGTTGTCGAGACGCGAACCGTCTGGCAGAATGAACCCCGTTGGGTGTCTAAGACGCAGACACACACGACCAGCCCCGTGCGGCATCATCCTGTCACGCACGGTGGCCCCAGTCCTCCTCGACCGGTCGTTTGGTGTGATCTCCGTGCGTCTTCCCTTCTTTCCTCCTCTCCCCCCTCCTTTCGACGGCAGCCGTACGCGCCATGCGCCTACGGCTTCCCTTGCTGCCGGGAGGCCTCCACCGGCGCGCCGTCCGGCACCGTGTGCCGCGATCCCCTGACCGCGCCCCGCCTCCCCCGCAGCCACCTTCCCGCCGGACCCGGTCCAACGGCCCGGGAACCGGCGCCACGGCACCAGCCCCGCCCGTGAGGACTCCGATCCCCGCTCCGGAGTCGCCTCGGGCGCACCTACGACGGACATCCGGATGAGACCGTGTCCAAGGAGTTCAGCCCAGTGAAGATCGCCATGGTCGCCGAACACGCCAACCCCCTCCCCGCGCACAGGGGCGAGCCCGCCTGCCCCGCGAGCCTGCACGTGTGCGCCCTGTCCCGCCAGCTCGCCAAGCGGGGCCACCGGGTGACGGTCTACGCCCGCCGCAGCGACCCCGACCAGCCCGACGGCCGCACCCGCATGGCGCGCGGCGTCTCCGTCGCCTACCTGGACGCCGGTCCGGCCCGGCCGCTGTCCCCCGAGGAGCACGCCGAGCACACCGGCGCCTTCGGCAGCGCCCTGGCCTCCGTCCTGGACGAGGACCGCCCCGACGTCCTGCACGCGATCGGCTGGACCAGCGGCCTGGCAGCCCTGCACGCGCAGGCGCACAGCGAAAGCGACCAGAGCGGTACGCCCCTGGTGCAGACCTTCCACTCCCTCAACGCCAGCGAGCAGCGCTCCGGCCTCGGCCACCACCCCGAGCGCGCCCGCATGGAGACCATCCTCGCCTCGCGCGCCGACCGCGTGCTGGTCAACTCCACCGACCAGCAGGTCGAGCTGGCCCGCCTGGGCGTCCCCCGCCACCACGTCAACGTCGTGCCCTTCGGTGTCGACCCCGACCACTTCAGCGTGGAGGGCAGCGCCTCCTCCGAGCACTGGCACTCCCGGCGCGAGGAGCGCTCCCGCCTGGTCTCGGTCACCTCCCTGACCGAGGCCGGCGGCGCCGACCGGCTCGTGGAGGCCATGACCCGCCTCCCCGAAGCCGAGCTGCTGCTCGTCTCCACCGCAGAGGACCTGGACGTGGCCCTGGACGAGGACGCCCGCCGGATCGAGCTCCTGGCCAAGGAGGCCGGAGTGAACGACCGCGTCCACCTGGCCGGGCCCGTGGAGCGCAAGGAGCTGCCCCGCCTGCTGCGCTCCGCCGACGTATACGTGTCCGCCGCCTCCTACGAGCCCTACGGCGGGGCCGTGCTGGAGGCCATGGCGTGCGGCCTGCCCGTGGTGGCCACCGCCACCGGCGCCACCCCGGGGGCGGTCCTGCACCGCACCAGCGGCGTGCTGATGCGCTTCGGCCGCCCCGACGAGATCGTGCGCTCCGTGCGCGCGGTCCTCAACACCCCGACCATGAGCACCGCGTACGGCATCGCCGCCGTGGACCGGGCCCGCTCCCGGTTCACCTGGCAGCGGATCGCCGTCGAGACGGAGCTCGCCTACGAGCGCTCCCGCCCGCAGCAGACGCAACAGGACCGCGCCGACGAGGACGAGACGGACGGTCTGCTACTGTCCGGGACCGCGCGCTGAGCCGTGCCCGTCCTGACGGCGTGCCCGGCCCACCGGCCCCCGGGGGTTCCCCCCGGGGGGCCGCAGCGGGTAGACAGACAGTGGTGCCCGGCGGCCGGACGGACGGCCCCGGGCGCGGACGCCACGTACCGATGACCTTCGAACACCAGGGACTGCTCTTCCGCCGCGGGCAGCGGTTCCACGAGGTGGCCCGCCAGCGGTTGCGCTCAGCCGTACGCGAAAACGCCCACACGGTGCTCGCGGTCTCCGGCGAGCGCGCCGCGGCGCTCGTCGGGGCGCTGTCCGACTCCGAGCGCGAGCGCGTGCACGTCTTGGAGCGGAACCGGTTCTACGACGCCCCGGGGCGCACCCTGGCCGCCCTGCACCGCTTGGCGCTGGTCCACGACCCCGTGCCGGTGGTCGTGGTGGCCGAGCCCCCGCTGCCGGTCTCGGAGATGGAGCTGCGCGAGTGGCACCGGCTGGAGTCGGTGCTGTCCACTGCGCTGGCCCCGCAGCGGCTGACTCTGCTGTGCGTCCACGACGAACGCGACCTGACCCCGCGGACGCGGTCCGCGGTGGTGGCCACCCACCCCGTGCTGGTGGAGTCCGACGGGCCCCGTCCCAACCCCGCCTACCTGGGCACGGCCGCCTTCGGCACCCGGCCGGTCGCCCCCGAGCCGCTGCCGGTCAGCGGGCCCGTGCACCGGCTGGAGATCGGGATGTCCCTGCCGCGGCTGCGCGCCGACCTGGCCGCGCTCGGCGAGTCCACGGGGTTCCCGCCCGAGCGGATCGACAGCCTGGTGGTGGCGGTCAACGAGCTGGCCGCCAACGTTCTGGAGCACGGCGCGGGCAAGGGCACCGTGCAGGTCTGGCGCGCCCCGGGGCGGTGGGTGTGCGACGTGTTCGACGAGCGGGGCGGGCTCTTCGACCCGCTCACCGGCTACCGCCCGGCCGACAACATGCGCCCGCGCGGGTACGGGCTGTGGATCACCAGGCAGACCTGCGACTTCCTGGAGATCAGCGGCAGCGGCGAGGGCTCCCTGGTACGGCTGCACTTCGTGGACGGGGCCGGGGAGCCCGGGACCGTCCACCAGTCCGGGACGCGGGCCCCGCTCACCCCCTGAGGGACTCGGCCGCGGCACCGGTGCTGGCCGCGATCGGGATGACCTGGTCGATCCCGGCTATCACGAACAGGCGGTTGACCTGCGGCTGGGGCTCGGAGACCATCAGGCCCACGCCCAGGTCCCGGGCCTGCCGGTAGGCGGAGACGAGCACGCCGATGCAGCGCGAGTCGCAGAAGGACACCTTGGCGAGGTCGACCACCACCCCCCGTGGCGGCTCGGCGGCCAGGAGGCCGTCGAGGACGTCGGCCAGCGCGGGAGAGGTCACCGCGTCCATCTCCCCCGCGGGGGTGACGACGACGACGTCATCCTCGCGACGGATCGAGATGTCTGACGTCACGGTCACTTCTCCTTCTTGTTCCAGGACGGCCCCGAGCCCTCATCATGGCGCTTTTCGATCACGCTCGGGACTCATCGCCCGGTGTCGCCCGCCCGTTCACCTTCGGTCGGGGCGCACCCGGGACTGGGGACCGGTGTTCTCGGCCACGAGGTCGCGGGCCACGTCCACCACCCGTTTGCGGTTGCGCTGGGCGACCTCGCGCAGCGCGGCGAAGGCGGTGTCGGCGTCGCAGCCGCGGGCGTGCATGATGATGCCCTTGGCCTGGTCGATCACCGTACGCGCGGACATGGCCCGGCGCATGTGGGCGGTCTCCCTGGCCACGTCGGCCCGGCGTCCGGCACTGTACAGCGACACGGCGGCGTGCTCGGCGAGCAGGGCGGTCAGCGGGGCGACGACCTCCTCGTCGAAGGCGTCGGCCCGGCCGGAGTGGACGCCGAAGGTGATCACCCTGTCGTCGCCCTCGCCGGGGAGCAGGCTCGGCAGGGTGATGGAGGAGCGATCCCCGCACTGGACCGCCATGCTGGTGTAGCGGGGCCAGCGGTGGGGTTCGCGCAGGATGTCGCCCACCCGCACCCGCCCCATCTCGCGGACGGCCTCGACGGTGGGGCCCTGGTCGGTGGTGTACTGGTGCTCGAAGGCCACGGACAGGTCCGCGTGGGAGGCTCCGTAGTCGGTGACGACGTGCCGCACGGAGCCGTCGGCCCCCTCGACCTCGCGCCAGACCACGACGAGGGCGGCCGAGCAGCCGGGGACGCCCAGGGCCGCGGCCCTGCTCATCTGGTCCAGGGCACGTTCCAGGGTCGTGCCGTCCGCCTGTCCCAGCGCGCCGATGTCCCGGGCCAGGCGTTCGATCCACACAGTCGGGCCTCCTTGCCGTTTCCGGGCTCGGACTAACCGTAACCTTGGAAGACCGCGGGAGCGGACATCCGCCCTCTTCGGGAAGACGCCATCCACGACGGGAGACCTGAGCGTGCCGGAGAACCTCGCCGGGTTGCAGCGTGAGATCACCGCACTGGGTGAACGCATCGCGGCCCTGCGCAACACGCACACCATGTATCCCGACGACGCCCAGGGCACAGCCGAGGCGGCCCTGGCCGAACTGGAGTACGCCGAACGCCTGCTGGGCGACGCGGGGGCCGGACTGGCCCGGGCCCACGCCCAGCCCGAGCCGCGCCGCCAAGGCGACGACGGCGACCGGGCGCTGCTGCGCGCGGTGTTCCAGGAGCTGAGCGTCCCCACGGTGCTGCTGGACCACGAGGGCTACATCCGGCGCATCAACAACTCCGGTGCCTCGCGGCTGGGCAGCGCGCCCGGCTACCTCACCGGCAAGCCCTTCGCCCACTTCGTCGACCTGCGCAAGCGCGCGGCCATGCAGTCCTGGCTGGCCGCGGTGCTGCGCGGCCACGGCGACGCCGCGCTGGAGTCCAGGCTGGCCCAGCGCGGCTGGGCCGAGGACGTGCACCTGACCCTGACGCGGCTGGAGCTGCCCACCGAGCCCAACCCGCTGGTTCTGGTGGCGATGTCGCCGCCGATGAACGGCGCCGAGGAGGAGGGCCCCGCCCCGCTGGAGACGCAGGTGGAGGACCAGGTGGTGGTGCTGGCCGCGCGCAGGCTGGACGTGCTGACCCGGATGACGCGGCTGCTGCTGCGCTCGGCCGGGCCGGGGGGTGCGGGGAAACCGCTCGCGCTCGCGGACGCCGCCGACCTGCTGGCCGACTCCTACGCCGACTGGGTGGTCGTGGACGTGTGCGACCTGCCGACCTCCTCCGTGGCACCCCGCCGCGCCGTGGTCGCGGGCCCGGCTGACGCGCCCGCCGCGCAGAGGGAGGCGGTGGCCTCGGCGGCGCCAGGGGACTCCGACATCCCGGGCGAGGTGCTGGAGCGGGGCCAGTCCCTGCTGTTCCCGCTGATCGAGGACGAGGCCGTGCTGGGCCACGCCCCGTCCGGCGCGCCGCTGCTGTCGATGCTGGGCGCCGGCTCGCTGCTGTCGGTCCCCCTGCGCGGCAGCCGGGGCGTGCGCGGCGCGCTCACCCTGATCCGCCGCAGCAACCGGGGCAGCTTCCGCCTGGCCGACCTGGGCCTGATCGAGGAGATCGGCGAGCACATCGGCCTGGCGCTGCCGCCCCGGCCCTCCGCCTGAGCCGTGTTTCTTCGGGGCTCCGCTCCGCTTCGCCCCGTGTCCGGAGGCCCGGAGAGCGGGAACCTCCGGCGCCTACGGCGGGTTCACTCGTGCCCACCCGTCGCCCGCCACCGCCAGAACCCCACGGGCGCCCGGACCAACCCCCGCAGGGGGTCCTCCCAGGACCGGGGCCGTTGTCATGCGGGGCCGTGGAGGGTGTCCACGAGGGTGGACAGGCGCGAGACCGCGCTGTCCACCCGGCGCACGCCGTCCACGAGGCTCTGGTCCGCGTCCTGGTAGTTGGTCACGATGTGCTCGCGCAGTTGGGCGAGGTCGGCCTGGACCTGGCGGGAGCGCTGCGCGAGCTGCTCGGCCAGGACCTTGCCGGGCTCGCCCGTCTCCTGGCCCAGGTCGCGCTGGAGTGCGCGGGCCTGCTCGCGCATCTGCGCCTTGAGCTGGTGCAGCTCCACGAACACCTCGACCTTGGAGCGCAGCACCCAGGGGTCGAACGGCTTGAGCAGGAAGTCCACCGCGCGCGAGGCGTAGCCGCGGAAGACCTGGTGCCGGTCGACCTCCTGGGCGGTCAGGAAGATGATCGGCACGTCCTTGGTCTTCTCGCGCTGCTTGATGTGCGCGGCGGTCTCGAAGCCGTCCATCCCCGGCATGACCACGTCGAGCAGGATGACCGCGAAGTCGGTGCCCAGAAGGTGCTTGAGCGCCTCCTCACCGGAGTTGGCCCTGACCAGGTTCTGGTCGAGTGAGGTGAGTGCGGCCTCCAGCGCGATCAGGTTCTCGTCGCGGTCGTCGACGAGAAGGATGTTGGCCTTCTGGGTCACGTCGGGTTACTCCAGGTCTTCGCTCGGGGTGCTGGTGCCAGCCTCCCCGTTCGGATCGTTGTCATGCCCGGCACCGGCCTCCTCCGGCCCGGACGTCGCGCGGCCGTGCCCGTCCGAGGCCGCGCCGCCCCCGCTGTCGGCCGCCGCTCCGGCGATGGTCTCCTCGCGCCCCGCGGTGAGCCAGCGCCGCATGACGTCCAGCAGGTGGTCCAGGTCGACCGGTTTGGTCACGTAGTCCGTGGCGCCCGCCGCGAGGCTGCGCTCGCGGTCACCCTGCATCGCCTTGGCGGTGAGCGAGATGATCGGCAGACCGGCGAACTGCGGCATCTCCCGGATCCGCTGGGTGGTCTGGTTGCCGTCCAGTTCGGGCATCATCACGTCCATCAGGACGAGCGCGATGTCCTCGTTGGCCTCCAGCCTGGCGATTCCGGCGTGCCCGTTGTCAGCGTAGAGGACCTCCAGGCCCTGCGCCTCCAGAGCGCTGGTGAGCGCGAAGACGTTGCGGACGTCGTCGTCGACGATGAGGACCCGCTGGCCGTTCAGGACGGCCCGCCGCTCGGGGTCGGTGCGCGGCTCGGACTCGGCCGGCTGCTCGGGCGCCTCGCCCTCGGCCGCCGCCTGGGGCTCGGGTGCCTTGAGCACCGGGACCGTGGGCAGCGGCTCGTCGCTGATGTCGGTGAGGGCGGCCAGGGCCGCGTCGAAGTCCTCGTCCGGCATGGAGAAGCCGTCGTCCAGCGGGGAGGATTCGAAGCCGCCGGTGTACGCGCCCCGGCCCGAGTCGAGCATCGGCACCGAGCCCATGCCGCTCAGGCCACGGCCCGTGGACCCGGCCTCCTCGGCGCGCTCCCCCGCGTCGTCGGGCAGGCGCACCGGGAGCAGCAGTGTGAAGGTGGAGCCCTGGTTGGGCACGCTCTGCACGCGGATCTCGCCGCCCAGCAGCCGGGCGAAGTTGCGGCTGATGGACAGACCGAGACCGGTCCCGCCGAAGCGCCGCGAGGTGCCGCCGTCGCCCTGGTGGAAGGCCTCGAAGATGACCTGGAGCTTGTCCTCGGCGATCCCGATGCCGGTGTCGGCGACGGTGAACGCGATGACCTCCTCGTTCTGTACGAACATCTCCAGGTCGGCGTCCTCCAGCGCCCACGCGGGCTCGATGAGCAGCCGCACCTCCCCTTGCGGGGTGAACTTGACGGCGTTGGACAGCAGGTTGCGCAGTATCTGCTGGAGCCGCTGCTCGTCGGTCCACAGGGTGCCGGGGATGTCCGGCGACACGTCCACCGCGAAGGCGAGCCCCTGGTCCCCGGTGACCGGGCGGAAGGTGGCCTCGACGTAGTCGACCAACTGGGCGATGGAGACCTCGCTGGGCTGCACCTCGGCGCGCCCGGCCTCCACCTTGGACAGGTCGAGGATCTCGTCGATGAGCAGCAGCAGGTCGCTGCCCGCCTTGTGGATGGTCTGGGCGAACTCGACCTGCTTGGCGGACAGGTTCTGCTCGGCGTTGTCGGCGAGCAGGCGGGCCAGGATCAGCAGGCTGTTGAGCGGCGTGCGCAGCTCGTGCGACATGTTCGCCAGGAACTCGGACTTGTACTTGGAGGAGACCTGGAGCTGGTGGGCGCGCTCCTCCAGGGCGTTGCGGGAGCGCTGGATCTGCTGGTTCTGGAGCTCGATCGCCCGGTTCTGGTTGGCGAGCTGGGTGGCCTTCTGCCGGAGCTCGGCGTTCTTGCCGCGCAGCTCCTCCTGCTGGCGCTGGAGCTCGTTGGAGCGCTCCCTGAGCTGGCTGGTGAGCTGCTGGGACTGTTCGAGCAGGTCCTCGGTGCGGTTGTTGGCCAGGATGGTGTTGATGGTGGTGCCGAGCAGGCTCACCAACTGGCGCAGGAAGTTCTTGTGGCTCTCGCGGAAGTCGTCGTAGGAGGCGAACTCGATGGCGCCCAGCGAGCGCCCCTCGGAGACGATCGGCAGGATGTACAGGTTGCGCGGGGAGGCCTCCCCCAGCCCAGACTCGACCTTGACGTAGCCCGGCGGGATGTTGCCGACCTGCTGCTCCACCTGCTGGGCGAGGGCCTCGCCCACCAGGCCGATGCCCGAGCGGACGCGGCGCCGGTCCTCGTCGGGGTCGAAGCCGAAGCCCGCGTAGAACAGGAAGTTCTCCTGGTCGTCCTGGTCCTCGGGCAGGTAGCAGGCGCCGTGCTGGGCGCCGATGAGCGGCGTCACCTCGGTCATGATGAGGCGGGCCAGCTCCTTGAGGTCGCGGTGGCCCTGGATGTGGCCGGAGATGCGGGCCACGTTGGACTTGAGCCAGTCGGCGTCGCGCTGGGTGGCGGTGGTCTCGCGCAGGTTGGACACCATCAGGTTGATGTTGTGCTTGAGCTGCTCCATCTCACCGCGGGCGTCGACCTGGATGTTGCGGGTCAGATCGCCCTTGGCGACGGCGTTGGCGACCTCGGCGATCGCCCGGACCTGCGTGGTCAGGTTGCCGGCCAGGCCGTTCACGCTGTCGGTGAGCTGCTTCCAGGTGCCGGTGACGCCCTCGACCTTGGCCTGGCCGCCGAGCTGGCCCTGGCTGCCCACCTCGTGGGCCACGCGGGTCACCTCGGTGGCGAACGCCGAAAGCTGGTCGACCATGGTGTTGACCGTCGTCTTGACCTCCAGGATCTCCCCCTGGGCGTTGACGTCGATCTTCTTGGTGAGGTCGCCCGCGGCGACGGCGGTGGTCACCTCGGAGATGTTGCGCACCTGCGTGGTGAGGTTGTGCGACATCGAGTTGACGTTCTCGGTGAGGTCGTTCCAGATACCGGAGACGCCCTTGACGTCGGCGCGACCGCCCAGTTTGCCCTCGGTGCCGACCTCGCGCGCCACGCGCGTGACCTCGTCGGCGAACGCGGAGAGCTGGTCCACCATGACGTTGATG
Source organism: Nocardiopsis sp. RV163 (assembly GCF_001029525.1). Lineage (NCBI taxonomy): Bacteria > Bacillati > Actinomycetota > Actinomycetes > Streptosporangiales > Nocardiopsidaceae > Nocardiopsis > Nocardiopsis sp. RV163. Next base: position 10,196 of record NZ_LEKI01000061.1, read on the forward strand.
GTGTCCTTCAGCTCCAGGATCTCGCCCTTGGCGTTGACCGTGACCTTCTTGGTCAGGTCGCCCGCGGCCACCGCGCGCGTGACCATGGAGATCTGGCGCACCTGGTAGGTCAGGTTGTTGGCCATGGAGTTGACGTTGTCCGTCAGGTCCTTCCAGACCCCGGACACGTCGCGGACGTGCGCCTGCCCGGCCAGCTTGCCCTCGGTGCCCACCTCGCGGGCGACCCTGGTCACCTCCCCGGCGAAGGAGTCCAGCTGGTCGACCATCTTGTTGATGGTGTCCTTGAGGTCGAGCATCTCCCCCTGGGCGTCCACGGTGATCTTCTTGGTGAGGTCACCGGTGGCGACCGCCGTCGTCACCTGGGAGATGTTGCGGACCTGGTAGGTGAGGCTGTTGGCCATGGAGTTGACGTTGTCGGTCAGGTCCTTCCAGATGCCCGACACGCCCTTGACGTTGGCCCGCCCGCCCAGCTTGCCCTCCGTGCCGACCTCGCGCGCCACGCGCGTGACCTCGTCGGCGAAGGAGTCGAGCTGGTCGACCATGGTGTTCACGGTGTTCTTCAGGGCGAGCATCTCGCCCTGCACGTCGACCTGGACCTTCTGGGTGAGGTCGCCCCGGGCCACGGAGGTCGTCACCTGGGAGATGTCGCGCACCTGGTTGGTGAGGTTGTCCGCCATCGAGTTGACGTTCTCGGTGAGGTCCTTCCAGATGCCCCGCACGCCGCGCACGTTGGCGCGTCCGCCGAGTTTGCCCTCGGTGCCCACCTCTCGGGCCACCCGGGTCACCTCGTCGGCGAAGGTGGAGAGCTGGTCCACCATGGTGTTGACGGTGTCCTTGAGGTCGAGCATCTCGCCCTGTACGTCCACCGTGATCTTGCGGCTGAGGTCGCCCCGGGCGACTGCGGTGGTCACCTCGGAGATGTCGCGCATCTGGTCGGTCAGGCGCGAGGACATCTGGTTGACCGACTCGGTCACCTCGCGCCAGGCCCCGGAGACCCCCTCGACCTGCGCGGCGCCGCCGAGCTTGCCCTCGGTGCCCACCTCGCGGGCCACCCGGGTCACCTCCCCGGCGAAGCCGCTCATCTGGTCGGCCATGCGGTTGACCGTGGTGGCCAGGCGCAGCAGGTCGCCCTTGAGTTCTCCGCGGCGGCCCTCGGTGGAGGCGCGGCGGCTGAGCTGGCCCTCCGCGACCGAGTCCAGGACCCCTGCGACGTCGGTCACGGGTTCGGCGACCTCGTCGAGCAGGACGTTGAGAGCCAAGGCGCTCTCGCCCCAGGCGCCCCGGGCGGGGTTGACGTTGACGCGCTCGTTGAGCCTGCCCTCGTTGCGCACGACGTCGCCGACGCGCTGGAGTTCGTCGCTGAGCTGTTCGCTGTGGTCGACCACCTCATTGAAGACGGACGCGATCTCCCGCATGGTGCCGCCGCCGCGCTTGCGCAGACGGACGCTGAAGTCGCCGTCGCGCATGCGGTACAGGGCACGCAGAATCTCGTCGAGCTGGTCGTCGGCCACCAGTTCCTTGACCGCCTCGGGCATCGAACCCCCTCCTCAGCCTGCTCCGCCACCTCGGCCTCCCGTCCCGGACCCCTTGGGCCGGGCACCCGCGGGCGGATCGGCCCGCGGAGCGCGCACGGGACGGGGGGACCACGCGGATTCCGCCGCGCCGGCCCCCTGGTGACACCCCGTCACGCTACCGGCGGGAGGTACCACCCGAAAGAAGCGCATGTGTCGACTTACACTAACCGGCCGGAGCACCCCGCACAGGAGGCTTGGTCATGTTGTCCCCCGGCCGACGCGTCCGGAGGCGGGCCGGTCCGGCCCGGCCCGCGGACGTACTGCCCGGCGGGCGGCCCCGGGCGTGCGGCCCTGCGGGCGGAAGTGACGGTTCGCGCGGCACCGGTCACCCCGGCACGCGTATCGTGGCAGTGACCACCGCCCCCCGCGCACGCACCCAGTGACGAAGGACACCGACGGCTTGCCAGCACACGACGCGTCGAAGGTCGCTCGACGAGAGTTCCCGCCCGCCCCGGAGACCGCGGCGGCGGCCCGCGAGTTCGTTCACGACACCCTCCTGTCCTGGGGTGTGACCCACCCCTCCGACGACGTGATCCTGCTGGTGAGCGAGCTGGTCACCAACGCCGTCATCCACGCGCGCTCGTCCCTGGACGTGACCGTGCGCCGGTCGGAGGGTGCGACCGAGGTGATGGTCACCGACTCCGTACCCGAACGCGCCGTCCCGCAGGCCGGGCCCCTGTCCGTGGACACCTCCCCGTCCCGGGAGAACGGGCGCAGCGGCGGTCTGGGGCTGGCCCTGGCCTCGGCGATCGCGTCGAGCTGGGGCGTGAGCTACGGACGCAACGACAAGGCCGTGTGGTTCCGGATCGAGGACGAGTCAGGGGAGCGCGCCTCCCTGGAGTCCCCGCCGGTGCGCAAGAGCTCCTCCCGTCCCGGGCGCCCCGCCCCGTGGTCGGCGCTGGCCTCCGCCCTGGGCTCACGGCTGTCCCTGCCGCAGCTGCTGGAGCGCACCGTGGAGCACTCGGCCACGGCGCTGGGCGCGGACGCGGCCTACATCACCCTGGCGACGTCCGACGAGACCATGTGGGAGGTGCGCGCCGCGGTCGGGCTGACCTCGGGCGGCGCCCCGTGGCGGCCGCTGCGCGTGCGCACGGAGGAGATCTTCCCGTCGTCGGCGCCGGAGCCGGGCGCGGTGATCAACGACGACCTGATGATCGCCCGCGCCAGCCGGGGGCGCCTGTCGCGCGCGGGGATGCGTTCTCTGGTCACGGCGCCGCTCATCGTGGACGGGCGGGTGGTCGGCCTGCTGGGGGCGGCCTCCCGGCGGGCCCGGCACTTCGGGGCGTCGGCGGCCAAGCGGCTCCAGGAGGGCGCGAACCTGATCGCGCTGCCGGTGGAGCGGGCCAGGCTGGCCGAGGTGGAGCTGAGCAGGCGGGCCTCGCTGAGCTTCCTGGCCGAGGCCAGCGACCTGCTCGCGGGCACGCTGGACGAGCGGATGACGGGCGCGCTGGCGGCGCAGCTGATCACCTCGCGGCTGGGCCGGTGGTGCGCCATCGAGACGATCAACGAGATGGGCGTCTCGCGACTGACGCACGTGGTGCACAGCGACGAGGACTACAACGACATCCTGCGCGCCCTGCTGACCGGGCTGCCGCCGCACGAGCAGAGGGAGCCGCAGCCTCTGTGGTCCCCGGCCGAGCTGGCCAAGGAGGGTCTGGACGAGCAGCTCGTCCGGGATCTGGCGAGCGGTCCGGCGATCTGCGTCCCGCTGGTGGCGCACGGGCGCGCGCTGGGGCGGATGACGATCGGCAAGAACGAGTCCGACGACTTCACCCGCGAGGAGGTGGACGTCGCCGACGACCTGAGCAGCCGGGTGGCTTCGGCGATGGAGAACGCACGGCTGCACGAGAAGCAGGCCGCGATGAGCGACGCCCTCCAGCGCAGCCTGCTGCCGGCCAAGGAGAAGGAGCCGGTGATCCCGAACGTGGACCACGCGGTGTTCTACCGTCCGGCCGACGAGCGCAACGTGGTGGGCGGGGACTTCTACGACGTGTTCGCGGCGAGCGGCCGGTGGTGCTTCGCCATCGGTGACGTGTGCGGTACGGGCCCGGAGGCGGCGGCCGTGACCGGCCTGGCGCGGCACACGCTGCGGGCGCTGGCCAAGGAGGGGTTCACGCCCTCGCACATCATGCAGCGGCTGAACATGGCGATCCTGGACGAGAACACCTCGACCCGGTTCCTGACGATGCTGTACGGGGAGATGACCCCGGCCACGGACGGCGGGGGCGGAATGCGGCTGCGGATGGTCTCGGCCGGGCACCCGCTGCCGCTGCGGCTGAACCAGAAGGGCGAGGTGCTGCCTTTCGGGGCCTCGCAGCCGCTGCTGGGCGCGTTCGAGGACGTGGGGTTCACGACCGAGAACGTGGACATCCGCCCCGGCGAGGTGGTGCTGGCGGTGACCGACGGCGTGACCGAGCGGCGCAGCAACACGGACATGCTCGGCGACGAGGGGCTGATGGAGATCTTCTCCGGCTGCGCGGGGCTGACCGCCCAGGCGGTGATCAGCCGCATCGACCGGGAGCTGGAGGAGTACGCCCCGGGCGGGCGCAGCGACGACACCGCGATGCTGGTGCTGCGGTTCCTCTAGGCGGTGTTCCCGGACCTTCGCGCCGTCCGTCGCCCGCCACCGCCCTCGGCGGACGCTGGGCGCGGCCCTTCTCGCGGTCGGGCGCCCGGAGCACGGGAGCGGGGTCGCAGCAGGCGGGGTGGCGCCTACAGCCAGCCCATGTCCTGGGCGGTGCGGATGGCGGACATGCGGTTGTCGGCGCCGGTCTTGCCGATGGCGTTGGAGAGGTAGTTGCGCACGGTGCCCTCGGTCAGGTGGAGGGAAGCGGCGATCCTGGCGACGGTGGCCCCGTCGGAGGCGGCGCGCAGCACCTCGGTCTCGCGGTCGGTGAGCGGGCTCTCGCCGCCGACCATCGCGGCGGCGGCCAGGTCGGTGTCGATGTAGCGCCCGCCCCCGTGCACGCGGCGGATGGCGCCCGCGAGCTGGTCGACCGGGGCGTCCTTGGCGAGGAAGCCGCGCGCGCCGGAGGACAGTGCGCGGCGCAGGTAGCCGGGGCGGCCGAAGCTGGTGAGGATGACGACGCCGCAGTCGGGCGCGTCCGTCCGCAGCCGCGCGGCCACCTCCAGCCCGGTGGCGCCGGGCATCTCGATGTCCAGGACGGCGATCGCGGCTCCGTGCCGCAGGACGGCGTCGACCACCTCGTCGCCCCGGCCGACCTCGGCGACGACCTCCAGGTCGTCCTCCAGGCCGAGGAGGGCGGCGATGGCCCCCCGCACGAGGTGTTCGTCATCGGCCAGCACGATCTTGATCAAGGTCGGTTCTTCTCCGGTGTCTCGCTTTGGCTTCGGCACGATATCGTTTCGGGCATTGTGGTGCATACGGCGCCTACGGGGAGCGCGCCGGGGTAACGGGCGACGTGTCGGGTCGCGGCGTCGGGGGTTGGGATGCTCTCACGGACGTCGGGGCCAGTCACGGGCGGCCCGGTCCGACGGCACCGGACCACGGGACCGCCGACGCGGACCGGGCGGGGGGCGGAAGGACTCGAAACCCCGGCATATCGCGCTCTCACCCTGTTCTAACCCATGCGTCGCATGATGGAACACGTCACTGAACATCGTCCCGTCAGCCGGAGGATGAGTTGAACCCCAACGAACCGAGTGCAGGTACCGAGCCCGGTGCGACGGCCGGGAACGGGCTTCCCGAGCACCGCCCCGCCGAGCCCGCCGAGCAGGCGGGGCCCTCCGGCCCGCACGAGGGGGGCTCCTCCACGGCTGACGGCGCCGACGTCCGTGGCGCGTCCGGCGGGGAGCACGGGGGTGTCCCCGCCGGACAGGACGGCCGGACCCACGGAGCCGAGCACGCCGGGCCCCAGCGGTCCTTCGGGGACTCCGAGGCGCAGGGGACCGGTGGGGGGTCCGGGGGCGGGGAGGCCGGCGAGCACGTGGAGCGGCCCGCTCAGGACGAGCCCGGCGGTTACACCGGCGTGTGGCAGAGCGGCGAACAGCCCGGTCAGGTGCCATCCGGCGGGTACCCCGGCGCCGAGCGCAGCGGAGGGTACGCGGCGGCCGGGCAGACGGGTGAGGGCTTCCCGTCCCAGCAGGGCGGGTACACGGGGGCAGAGCTGTACGGGCGGCCGGAGACCGGCCCCGCGGGGGCGGGGCCGACCTTCTCCCCGCCCGGGCAGCCTCCGAGGTGGGCCACCGGGCCCAACGACCCGGAGCACGCCTCCTACACCTTCCCGCCGCCCGGGGGCGGCTACGGCGCCGCCGGAGGCCAGCACGGGCAGTTCTCCGCCCACCACCCCGCTCCCCCGCACAGCGGGCAGAACGGCCCCCACGGGCCGACCGGGCACGGGCAGCCGCCGTACGGTGACGGCGGCGCGTTCGGGGCGGGCGGCCCCGGCGGTCCCGGGGACCACTGCGGCCACGGCGGGCAGCCGCCGTTCGGCGGCGCCTTCCCCGGGTCGGTGCCCCCGCAGGGAAGCGGCAGGAAGCGCGGCTCCGGCAGGATCGTGACCGTCGCCGCGATCACCGCCCTGGTCACGAGCCTCATCGTGGGCCCGATGACGGCCCTGGGCACCGCCTACCTGTTCCCCAACGGCCTGAGCGGGCCGATCAGCTCGCTCAACCAGGAGCAGGAGAGCACCCAGACCGAGGGCGAGGTCGGCGAGGTCGCCGACACGGTCCTGCCGAGCGTGGTGTCCATCCGCACCGCCAACGGCGGCGGCAGCGGCGTGGTCATCTCCTCCGACGGCCAGATCCTCACCAACGCGCACGTCGTGGCCGCAGCCGAGGGCGGTCCGATCGAGGTGCTGTTCAACGACGGCAGCTCCGCGCGCGCCGAGGTCATGGGCTCGGACCCGGTCTCCGACATCGCGGTGATCCAGGCGGAGGGGCGCAACGACCTCACCCCGGCCACCCTCGGCGACTCCGAGCAGGTCGGCGTGGGAGCCGAGGTGGTCGCGATCGGCTCCCCGCTGGGGCTGTCGGGCACGGTGACCACGGGGGTGGTCAGCGCGCTGAACCGTCCGGTGAACACCGGGCAGTCCGGGCAGACCTCCACGGTGATCAACGCGATCCAGACGGACGCGGCGATCAACCCCGGAAACTCGGGAGGCCCGCTGGTGAACATGAACGGCGAGGTCATCGGGGTCAACACCGCGATCGCGGGCGTCTCGCAGGACAGCGGGTCGGTCGGGCTGGGCTTCGCCATCCCGATCAACCAGGTCCGCCCCATCGCGGAGCAACTGGTCGAGGACGGCAGCGCGAGCTACCCGGCTATCGAGGCGACCATCACCAACTCCCGCGTCGGCGGCGCGGAGATCGTGGAGGTCACCGAGGGCGGCGCGGCCGCCGAGGCCGGGCTCCAGGCCGGTGACGTGGTGGTGTCCGTGGACGGCGAGCAGGTGTCCACGCCGGATGAGCTGATCGCGCAGATCCGGACCCGCCAGCCCGGCGAGGAGGTCACCCTGGGGGTCGTCCCCGACGGCGGCAGCGGTTCCGAGGAGCAGGTCACGGTGACGCTCGGGGAGCAGAGCGTGGAGGCGGCCCAGAACGAGGAGGGCGGGAACTGACGGGAGCGGCCCCGTTTCCCGCACGGGCGGCCCCGGACCCTCGGGTCCGGGGCCGCCCGCCGTGTGTGCGGCGGAAGCCGCGTTCACGCCCCGGAGGCGTGGCGGACCCCGGGCGCGCGGACCGCAGGCCGCTGCCCGCCGGCGCGGCCGGACTCCCGGGTAGGCGGGGGGCACGGAACTCCCGCTCCATCGCCGCGTGCCACCGGGCGGTCGCCCCGCGGTCACCGAGAGGTCGGCGGGGGTCAACGCGGGTGACCCACACTCGGGCGTACGCGGCGACCCGACAAAGGAGATCAGGTCATGTCCACGTCCTTCGCCTCTCCCACGGCGGCACCGCCCCGGCCCGCCGTCGGCGCGACGCGCCGCGCGCGTGTCCTGATCGGTACCGACACCTATCCCCCCGACGTGAACGGCGCCGCGTACTTCACCGCCCGCCTCGCCCGCGGTCTGGCCGCGCGCGGCGCGCGCGTGCACGTGGTGTGCCCCTCGCCCGAGGGCGCCCCGTACACGGCGGAGCGCGGCGGAGTGGTCGAGCACCGGCTGCGCTCGGTGTCCTCCCTGGTCCACGACAGCGTGCGGCTCGCGGTCCCGCTGGGCGTGCGCGGTCACCTGGACCGGCTCCTGGACCGGCTGCGCCCGGACGCCGTCCACATCCAGAACCACTTCCTCGTCGGCCGGATGCTGGCCGCCGCCGCACGCGCCCGCGGCGTGCCCGTGGTGGCCACCAACCACTTCATGCCGGAGAACCTCTTCGACTACGTGCGCGTGCCCGCGCCGCTGCGCCCGCACGCGGCCCGGCTGGCCTGGTGGGACCTGGTCGCGGTGCTGTCCAGGGCCGGGCACGTTACCGCGCCCACCCCGGCGGCGGCGCGGCTGCTGCTCGACCAGGGGTTCGCCCGGCCGGTCGAACCGGTCTCGTGCGGGATCGACCTGGACCGGTTCAGCCCGCTGGACGGCGGCGCGGCCACCCGGCGGCGGCTGCGCGCCCGGCTGGGCGTGCCGGACCGCGGGACGGTGCTGTTCGTGGGGCGGCTGGACGAGGAGAAGCGCGTGGAGGAACTGGTGCGCGCGGTGGCCCTGACCGACGGTGTGCAGCTCGTGCTGGCCGGGCACGGCGCGCACCGGGCGCGGCTGGAGGAGCTGGCGGCGGAGGTCGGAGCGGCCGACCGGGTGGTGTTCCTGGGCTTCGTGCCGCACGCCGACCTGCCCGACGTGTACCGGTGCGCGGACGTGTGGGCCATCGCCGGGACCGCCGAACTCCAGAGCATCGCCACCCTGGAGGCGATGGCGAGCGGCCTGCCGGTGGTGGCGGCGGACGCCATGGCTCTGCCGCACCTGGTGGAGGAGGGCGGCAACGGGTACCTTTACCCGCCCGGCGATCTGGAGGCGCTGGCCGCCCGGGTGGAGTCGGTGGTCGCCGACGAGGGCCGACGCCTCGGGATGGGCGCGCGCAGCCGCGGCATGGCCGAGCTGCACCGGCTGGAGGACTCGCTGGAGCGGTTCGAGCGGATCTACCGCGAGGCGTCCGCCGGTGCGGGGGCCGGCGCCGAAGCCGGTGCGGCGCTCACCCCCGCGCCTTCGGCTCCTCGTCCCGCGGCGGTGTGAACAACGGCAGGTGGAAGCCGATGACGGCGCCGCCGCCCTCCCTGTTGCGGGCGAACACCCCGCCCCCGTGCGCCTGCGCGATCTCCCTGACCATGGACAGGCCGAGCCCGGAACCGGGCAGGCCGCGGGCGACGGCGGCCCGGTAGAAGCGTTCGAAGACGTGGTCGAGTTCGGCCGGGTCGATGCCGGGCCCCCGGTCCAGGACCTCCACCGCCCCCGCGCGCACGCGGATCTCGATGGGCTCGGTGCCCTCGGGGTCGAACTTGGCGGAGTTCTCCACCGGGTTGGAGACGGCGCGCTCCAGGGAGCCGGGACGGCCCCACACGACGCTGTCGTCGGCGTCCACGACGATGTCGCGGCCGGTGCGGCGGCGGGCGCGCTCGGCGACCTTCTCGGCGATCCCGGCGAGGGGGACGGCGCTCATCTGCTCGTCCTCGTGGTCGCCGGTGGCCAGGCCGACCAGTTCGTTGACCAGCGCGGTGAGTTCACGGGTCTCGCCGCGCAGGTCCTCGATGAGGCCCGCGCGCGCCTCAGGGCTGAGCCGGTCCACCCTGTCGAGCACCTGCACGTTGGTGTAGAGGCTGGTCAGCGGGGTGCGGAGTTCGTGCGCGGCGTCCTGGACGAGGCGGCGCTGTTCGTCCTTGGAACGGGCCAGGCGGGCGAGCATGGCGTTGAACGCGCTGGTGAGGCGGCCGACCTCGTCGCGGCCGACGTCCTCCTCGCGGCTCTCGCCGCTCCGGCCGGGGTCCACGGGGTCGAGCCGTCCGGTGGAGCTGACGTACTCGGCCGCCTCGGTGAGGCGCACCAGGCGTCCGGTGGTGCGGTGGCCCACCAGCCAGCCCGCGGCGGCCGCGCACAGGGCGACGAACAGGCCCACCCACAGGATCTGCGTGGCCAGCCGGTCGATCATCAGCTCGGTCGGGGACAGGCGCTGGAGGAGCTGGAGGGCCCCGGCGCCGTCGCCGAGGGAGACCGTGGCCAGCCGGTACTCCTGGCCGCCGATGGCCTGCTCGCGCATGTCGACGATGCCGGGCCGAGGCTCCTCGGCGACCTCCAGGTCCCTCTGCGACGGTGCGAACAGGATGATCTCGGACGGGTCGGCGATGTTGACCGTCCTGCTGCCGTCGGGTTCGAGGAGCTGGAGCTGGAACTTGTCGCTGGGCAGGAACGGGCCGGGACCGGCGGAGCCTCCCCGCCCCTGCTGGTGGTAGTCGACGAGCTGGTCGGACAGGGCGGTGACGGTGCTCTCGAACTCGGTGCGGGCGTCGGAGCGGATGAGCGCGGCGGCGGTGGTGTAGGCGAGGGTGCCGACCAGGGCGATGACGACGGTGGCGACCAGCGCGAAGATCACCGCGAAGCGGGTGCCCAGCCGCCAGTCGCCCGGTTGGAGGAGCGTCCGGCGCCACCTCGGTACGGCGGTGCGCGCGGCGGACAGCAGCGCCCTGGGAGCGGACGCGGCGCCGGGGCCGTGCGGGGGGCCCGAGGCGGCCGAGGCTCCGGTGCCGGAGGGTGTCCCCGGGCCGGGTGAGGCGCCGGGACCGTGCGGGGTGCCGTGTCCGGGTCCCCGCGGGGTGCCGTCGTCGGGTCGCACGGGACTCAACCCTGCGGCCGGAGCGTGTAGCCGACCCCGCGCACGGTCTGGATCAGCGGCGGCCCGCCGTCCTCCAGCTTGCGGCGCAGGTAGCTGATGTAGACGGCGAGGTTCTTGGACTCGGGGCCGAAGTCGTAGCCCCAGATGCGGTCGTAGATGGTGGAGTGGTCCAGGACGATCCCGGCGTTGCGCACCAGGAGTTCGAGCAGGTCGAACTCGGTCTTGGACAGCTCGACCTCGCGGTCGCCGCGCCAGACCCGGCGGGAGGCCGGGTCCAGGGACAGCTCGCCGACGCGCAGCGGGCCCTGCTCGGAGGCCTCGTCGGGAAAGGGCGCGGCCCGGCGCAGCAGGGCGCGCAGCCGGGCGAGGAGCTCCTCCAGCTCGAAGGGCTTGGCGAGGTAGTCGTCGGCCCCCGCGTCGAGCCCCGCCACCCGGTCCGGCGTCTCCACGCGCGCGGTGAGCATGAGGATCGGTGTGCGGTCGCGCTCGGCGCGCAGCACGCGGGCCACCCCGAGCCCGTCCACCCCCGGCATCATCACGTCGAGGACGAGCAGGTCGACGGGGTCGGCGTGCACGGCGGCGAGGGCTTGGACCCCGTCCGGTACCGTCCTGACCCTGTAGCCCTCCAGTTGGAGCGCGCGTTCCAGTGAGTCCCTGATCGCGCGGTCGTCGTCGGCGACCAGAACCGTGGCGGTGGCTTCCATGGCGCCCATGGTTCCGTATGAGGGTGAGAGGGCGGTAAGAGCGGGGTGGGGCGCGTGTCAGACTCCGCGCCGGTCGGAGCCCGTGCGGACCGGGCGGGTCCGCACGGGGTCCGCCCTCCGCAGGGGTCCGGGTTCAGGCCCCGGGGTCGAACGCGCGGGTCCGGGCCATCCCGGCCGCGCGCCCCTTGCCCGCGACCACGAGCGCCATCTTGCGGGAGGCCTCGTCGAGCATCTCCTCGCCGAGCATGACGGCGCCGCGCCGGTCAACGGTGGTGGCGTGGGCGTAGGCATCCAGGATCAGCTCGGCGTGGTCGTAGTCCTCCTGGGAGGGCGCGAACACCTCGTTGGCGGCCTCCACCTGGAGCGGGTGCAGGACCCACTTGCCGTCGAAGCCGAGGGCGGCCGTGCGCCCGGCGGAGCGGCGGAACGCGTCCACGTCCCGGATCTGGAGGTAGGGGCCGTCGATGGCCTGGAGCCCGTGGGCGCGGGCGGCCGTGAGGATGCGCATGAGCACGTAGTGGTAGGCGTCGCCGGTGTCGTAGCCGGGCGGCTGCTCGCCGACGACCAGGCTCTTCATGTTGATGGAGGCCATGAAGTCGGCGGGCCCGTAGACGAGGCTCTCCAGGCGGGGCGAGGCCGCGGCGATCGCGTCCACGGCCACCAGGCCGCGGGCGTCCTCGATCTGCGCCTCGATGCCGATCCGGCCGACCTCCAGCCCGACGGCGCGTTCGATCTGGGTGAGGAGGGTGTCGAGCCACTGGACGTCGCGGGCCGAGGTGACCTTGGGCAGGACCAGGGCGTCGAGTCCGGCGCCGGCGCCCTCGACGACGGCGACGACGTCTCGGTAGGCCCACCCGGTGGTGACGTCGTTCACGCGGACGGACCGCACCTTGCCGTCCCAGCCGCCGTCGTTGAGCGCCCGGACGACGGCGTGGCGGGCGGAGTCCTTCTCCAGGGGCGCGACCGCGTCCTCCAGGTCGAGGAAGAAGGCGTCCGCGTCCAGTTCCCGAGCCTTGTCCACGAACCGGGGGTTGGACCCCGGCACCGCGAGTACCGACCGCCGCGACCTGAGTTCGCCCATCGCCGTCCGTCCCCCTGCTCCACTCGTCCGCCTGCGCGCGGTCCGCACCGGTCGGCGGCGCGGGAGCGCGGTCGCGGCGCCGGCCGTCCGGCCGGGTCGGCCGCCTCCTCCGGGCGGGACCGCGCCGCCCATCATCGCACCGTGCGGTGCATAGGGTGGGTCCGGGCCCCTGGTGGGGCACAGGGGAATTCCAGGGGGGAAACGAGCATGTCCGGCACGTCGTCGTATCCGACCAGCGCCCACTGGGGCAGTTACCGGGTGGTCGTGGAGGACGGCCGGGTGGTCGGAACCCTCCCGGACCCGGACGACCCGGCGCCGTCCCCGGTGATCGCCAACACCCCCGCCGCCCAGCACCACGCCTCGCGGGTGGCGCGTCCGGCGGTGCGGCGGCGCTGGCTGGAGAACGGACCCGGCCCGGACCCGTTCCGGGGGGACCCCGACGACGCCTACGTCGAGGTGGAGTGGTCCACGGCGCTGGACCTGCTGGCCGGTGAGCTGGACCGGGTGCGCGGCGCGTACGGGAACGCGGCGATCTACGGCGGTTCGTACGGCTGGGGCAGCGCGGGGCGGATCCACCACGCGCAGAGCCAACTGCACCGGTTCCTCAACTCGATCGGCGGGTACACGCGCTCGCGCACCACCTACAGCCACGGAGCGGTGGAGGTGCTCTTCCCACGGATCGTCGGCGTCCCCGCGGCGAACCGGCTGCTGCACCGGGCCCCGTCGTGGACCCGGATCCGCGAGCACACCGAGCTGCTGGTGAGCTTCGGCGGACTGCGGGTGTCCAACACGTGGACCTCCTCGGGCGGGCGCGCCGCCCAGACCGCCGGTCCGGCGATGCGCGACGCGTCCGGGTCCGGCGTGGAGTTCGTGTCGGTGTCGCCGCTGCTGGACGACACCCCCGAGGACGTCGAGGCCGAGTGGGTCTCCCTCAACCCGGGGACCGACACGGCGGTGATGCTCGCGCTGATGCACGTGCTGTTCACGGAGGGCCTGGCCGACACCGCCTTCCTGGACCGCTACACCGTGGGCGCGGACGTGCTGCGCGCGTACGTGCTGGGCGAGCGCGACGAGCGGGGCGGCCCGGACGGGACCGCGCGGACGCCGGAGTGGGCCGAGCGGATCAGCGGGGTCCCCGCCGACGGACTGCGGTCGCTGGCCCGGCGGATGGCGGCGCGGCGCACGCTGGTCAACGTGGGGTGGTCGGTGCAGCGGGCGCGGTACGGCGAGCAGCCGTTGTGGGCCGGGCTGGCGCTGGCGTGCTGCCTGGGCCAGGTGGGGCTGCCGGGCGGTGGCTTCGCGTCCGGCTACGGGTCCATGGGCAACTACGGGGGCGGCGCGACGCCGCTGGGGCTGCCGAGGATGCCGCAGGGCAACAACGCGGTGGACTCGTTCATCCCGGTGGCGCGGGTGGCCGACATGCTGCTGGAGCCGGGCGGGCGCTACGACCACGACGGCGAGGAGCGGCGCTACCCGGACATCCGGCTGGTGTACTGGGCCGGGGGCAACCCCTTCCACCACCACCAGGACCTGAGGCGGTTGACCGAGGCGTTCGGACGGCCGGAGACGGTGGTGGTGAACGAGACGCACTGGACCGCGACGGCGCGGCACGCCGACATCGTGCTCCCGGCCACGACGGTGCTGGAGCGCGACGACATGGCCGCGAGCCAGGGCGACCTGAGCGTGCGGGCGATGCCGCGCGCGGTGGCGCCGCACGGGCAGGCGCGCGACGAGTACGACACCTACGCCGACCTGGCCGGGAGGCTGGGGGCGCGCGAGGAGTTCACCGAGGGGCGCACGAGCGGCGAGTGGATGCGCGTGGTGTACGGGCGCTGGCGGTCGCTGGTGGCGCGGCGGGGCTTGGAGGTGCCGGAGTTCGAGGAGTTCTGGGAGAGCGGGAGGGTGGAGATGCCCGGCCGGGTGGAGGACGAGGCGTTGCTGGTCGAGTTCCGTGCCGATCCGGAGGGCCACGCCCTGCGTACGCCGAGCGGGCGGATCGAGCTGTTCTCGGAGACGATCGCGTCGTTCGGGTACGAGGACTGCCCGGGGCACCCGGTGTGGCTGGCGGGGCCGGTGGTGGACGGCTCCGGTGGTCGGGCCGGGGGGTTCCCCCTGGTGCTGATCGCGAACCAGCCGAGCGGCAGGCTGCACAGCCAGCAGGACATGGGCGCGCACAGCATGTCGCAGAAGGTGCGCGGGAGGGCGCCGTTGCGCATGCGTCCGGAGGCGGCGCGGGCGTGCGGTGTGGCTGACGGGGACGTGGTGCGGGTGTCCAGCGCCACCGGCTCGTGCCTGGCGGGCGTGGTGGTGAGCGACGCGCTGCGGCCGGGGGTCGTGCAACTGTCAACGGGCGCCTGGTACGACCCCTCGTCGGAGGACGTGACGTGCGCGCACGGGAACCCGAACGCGCTGACGGAGGACGTGGGGACGTCCTCGCTGAGCCAGGGGTGCACGGGTCAACTGGTGCGCGTGCGCGTCGAACCGTTCACCGGGCAGGCGCCGCCCGTGCGCGCCTTCGAGCCGCCCAGGGGCGTCACAGCGGTCTGAGCGCAGCGGGGGCCTGCCCCGAGCACCGGCCCCGGAGCCTACCGTTCCGGGGGAACGGGCGGGGTCGGCGGAGCGGCCTCGGGGCGAGCGCGGGCTCACGGAGCCGGGACCGTCACCGGACGAGGAGCCGGTTCACGCGTCTGGGCAGCAGCAGCCCCGCCCAGCCCATGAGCGCGTACCCCACCTGGCCGGGCGCGAGCATGCCCAGGATCGCGCCGGTGTTCGCCGTCGGCGCGCGCAGGAACTCGCGCATCCTCGGATGCGCGTGCGGAACCCCGTTCCCGGACAGCAGCAGCGTGAGCACCGCGACCAGCACCACGGCCGCCCAGACCGCGTCGACACCGTTCAGGTCGCCCAGCCAGCCCCGGATCCGGTCCAGAGCCACGAACGCGTAGGCGGGCGCGCCGGGCGCGGCCGGGTCGGGCGCGGACTCGGCGGCGAACACCATCGCCGCCGCGCCCATCGCCGCCATCGCCCCGGTGACCCCTCCGGTGGCCGCCAGCCCCAGCCGCATCGCCAGTTCGCGCGCCTGCCGGGTCAGTTCCTCCTGTGAGGGGTAGTGGCGCCAGGGCCGCCCCGCCGACCGGGCCTCGCCCATGGCGTTCGCCCGCCGCCAGCGCAGGAACCGCCAGGTGTCGCAGAGCACCGAGGGTCCGCGCCGCGCCGCGATGGCCGCGACGGCCAGCTCGTGGGCGATCGTGGACACCGTGGTGGCCAGGGTGATCGGCAGGTCCACCCAGGACAGCGCCGTCCGGCGGAACACAGGAGCGATGTCGGCGGGCACGCGGACCCGCATGGCCACCGAACGCCCCCGCGCCCGGCGGCGCAGGCCGGCCAGCGGCGGCTGCCCGGGCAGCGGGGGCGTGGACTCGGCCGCGGTCGCGATCAGCCGGTAGTCCATGGCCACCGCGCACAGCAACAGCAGCACCAGCAGCCACGGGGTGAGCACCCCGCCGCCGAGGAGGCCGTGCACGAGGTCGGAGGCCGGGTGCAGCTGGGCGTTGGCCAGCCGCGCGTTCAGGTTCAGGTGCTCCAGGAACGCCAGGGTCAGCGCGACCGGCGGCAGCAGCCAAAGCCAGGCCCCGTAGCGGCGGCCGACGACCGCCAGGCCGAGCGCTGCGCCGACCAGGCCGGTGGTGACGGCGTGACCGGAGAAGACCGCGAGCACGGTGCCCGCGGGGTCGGTGACGGTGCTGCCGCCGGGCAGGAACAGGCCGCTCCCGGCGGGCGTGCCCGCCCCTGCGAGGGCCACCTGGGTGAGCAGGCGCTCGGCGAGCTGGAACCCGGCGCCGGAGGCCGCGGCCAGCAGCAGGAAGTCCACCGCGGCCAGGCGGCGCAGCCTTCGGCGGGCCGCCAGGGCCAGGAGCAGCAGCGGGAGGAGCTTGCCGACCTCCTCCACGGTCACGGCGACGTAGGTGTAGCCGAGGACGCCGTAGGGGTCGCCGCCCAGCAGTCCGGTGACGGCGGACTCGGCCAGCGCCAGCGGCCACAGCAGCAGCGCGCCGAACGCGGCCACCCGCAGCAGCGAGGCGAAGGAGACCGTGCGCGAGCGGGCCAGCAGGGCCAGTTGGAACAGCAGGACGAAGGAGGCGGCCAGCGCTGGGAACACGGCGCCCAGACCGGGGACGGCCAGGGGCGCCACGAGCAGCGCGGCCACCATGAGCCATCCCCAGGCCCCGCGCAGGGCCCGCAGGGAGCGGACCGCGCGCGGTGAGCGCAGCCGCGCGCGGTCGGCGCTGCGGGCCAGGAGTTCGGCCGGGTCGGGGCCGGGGCCGCGCGGGCCGCGGGCGTGGCGCGCGCCGGTCTCGGCGCAGTGGTAGAGCTGGGCGGCGCGGGCGAGGACCGGGCCGCCCTCGCGTCGGGCGCGCGAGGCGAAGTGGCTGCGGGCCTGGGGGATGTCGGCGCCGACGAGTTCGCGGACGAAGTCGGCGGGGCCGGCCGCGACGGTGAGCTCGTCCGCGGTGACCAGGACGGCGGCGGAGAAGTCCTCGACACAGACCAGGAAGTCGGTGGGCGCGGGCCCCCAGCCGCGGATGAGGTCGATGAGGGTGTCGGTGTCGAGGGGGACCTCGGTGACGGGGTCGTAGGAGAACTCGGGCCTGGTCCGGCACACCAGGAGCCGGTCCACGCCCATGGCGCGGCCCGCCGCGACGACCGCGCGGATGAGGTTGCGGTCGCGGGGGACCAGGAAGGGGGTGGTGACCTTGCCGTCGGCCCGGATCCAGTGGGGGTCGAACTCGGTCGCTCCGGCGCAGACGCGCAGCACGAGGTCACGCGCGAGCATGGCCTGTTCTTCCATGGGTCACCTCGTGCCTGGGGGCTCACTCGGGGGCGGACGGGCGCTCGTTCGGGTTCGGGGGGCCGCGAGCCCGTTTCCGCCGCCTTCCGGACGGATCGGCCCGACCGAGCATAACGGTGGGCCGACCGACCGGGGGGAGGGCGCCGTGGGCCCCTCCCCCTCGGCGGCGACCCCGCCGGCCGCGGGGCGTGTCGTTCATTCGGGCTCCTCGCGTCGTCGCTGGTCGACGCGGTGGCTGCGTCCCGGCGGCCCTCTCCCGCGTCCCGGTGCGCTTGACAGGAGCCGATCCTTGGTATCTACTTTCCATATAGAAAGTAGATGCGAAAGAGGAGATGACATGAACAGCAATCCCGAGCTCGACCAGGTCGCCGACGCCCGCCGCAAGCTCGCCAGCCGCACCGATCTGCCCGCCGCCTACTGGGTCTTCCTCGCCGCCGCGGGCGTGCTCATCGCCGGGCTGCCGATCTGGTCCGCCGTCCTGCCCGGCAGCGGCCCCTACTTCCAGTGGGCCATCCTCGGCGTGGTCCTGGTCGCCACCGCCTACTCGGTCATCCAGCGCCGACGCAGCGGCGTGTACATGCCTCGCTACATCACCTCCTACCCCGGCGCCCGGCTGATGTGGATCACCGCCCTGGCCGTCGCGGGCGCGGGCTACATCGGCATCAACCTCCTGGTCGACCGGGGCATGATCGGCTTCGCGCTCGCCGCGCTGGTGCCCGTGGCCGCCCTCGTGCTCGCCGGGCAGATGCTGGTCCGCTCGGCCATGCGCCGCAGCATCGAGAACGGCAGGGTCAAGTAGTGACCGCGCTGCACCGCCCCGGTGGCGGCGCCTCCGGGGGAGGCGCCGCCGCCGCACGCCAACCGATCCTGGAGACCGGCCCCCGCCTGGCGATGTGCGCGCTGTTGCAGAGCGCCAAGTGGGTCGACTTCGCCACCGTGCGCGACCTGCTCGGCGTCAGCGATCCGATGGTCTCCAAGCACAGCCGCACCCTGGAGGACGCCGGACTGCTCGAAGTCCGCAAGGGAGCGGTCGGGCGCCGACCGAAAACCTGGTTCCGCCTGACCCCGGTCGGACGAACGGCCCTGCAGAGCCACCTGGCCTGGCTGACCGGCCTGGGGTCAGCGGTCGAGCCCGACCCCGACACCTGAACCGGGGCGGGGAGTCCGGACCGGCCGGAACCGCGGCGGCCCGCTCCGGCTCCGACGCCGGGGAGGAGGGCCCCCTGCGCCGAGGAACACCGGGCGCCGCCCGCGCTCGCCGCGGGCGGCGCCTTCCGTGTCGGCCGCGAACGGATCGGCCCCGACTCACGCCCGCGCGCCGGGCACCGGCGCCCCACCGCCTCGGGGAGCGCCCGGCTCCTCCCCTCCCCCTCCTTCGCCGAGGGGGTCGCGCGAGGGACGCGGCCCGGCCCCGAAGGCGTCCGCGCACAACTGCGCGAAGTGCCGCACCCCCGGCAGGTCGAGCGCCCATCCCGCGAGCGCCCATCCCAGGTGCAGGTGCTCCAGTGCACGGGCCAGCGCCGACACCCCGCTCCAGCGCTGGCCCTCGGGGTTCTCGTAGGTGAGGCGGTACAGCACCTCGGGGTGCTCCGCCGCCGGTCGCGGCTCCAGCGCCACCGGGGCCCGGGCGGCCAGCCAGCCGCCCAAGCCCCGGCACATCGCGCAGTCCGCGGCCACGTACAACGTGCCCGGCGCGCGGCCGGGCCACGGCCGCCACCGGGGCAGCCAGGCGCGCACGCCCTTCCGGTAGGCCTCCCAGTCCCCTCCGAACGCCGCCCGCAGCGCGCCGCCCTCGTGCCAGGCGGCGAACCCCGCGCCGTAGGCGAGGGCCGCGAGGGCGCCGAGCAGCAGCCGCGGGTCGCCGACCACCGGGACCAGGACCAGGTACACCCCGACGACGGTTGTCTGCATCGGGTTGCGCAGGTAGGCGTAGGGGCCGCTGGTGACCAGCCGCGACGGCGGGTCGAAGGGCAGCGGGGTGCCGCCTCCCACCCGCGCGAACTCGCGGGCCGCCGCCAGCCCCGGCAGGCACACCGGGGCCAGGACCTGGGCGGCCACGAAGGCCGTGCCCGAACCGGGCAGGGCGTCCAGCGCGGCCAGCGGCAGGACCACCATGGCCCCGAACGCCAGGAGCGCCTGCGCCCACGTCCGGGCGTGCACCAACTGACCGGTGCGCGTCCAGTAGGCCAGCATCAGCGCGGGGATCAGGCACAGCGCGGAGCCGACGAACTCGCCGAGCAGCCAGAGCGGGCCCAGCACCACGACGGGTTCGGCGAGCGGCATGACGACGACGTCCACCCATACGAGCAGGCCGCTGAGCAGCGGCACCGGCAGCAGGCGCAGCAGCAGCGCGGGCAGCGCGCCCCACAGCACCGCCCAGGCCAGCAGCAGGTCCACGGGCATGCCGAGCCACACCGCGCCCTCGGCGTGGAAGGACCACCAGTCGGCGCGCAGCGCGTACAGGTTGAGCGGGACGAGCGTGAGCAGGGCCCACGACCCGGCCACCAGCATCGCCGCGACCTCGCGCGGGCGGGGCGCGCGCCACAGGCACAGTCCGGCCAGCAGGAACAGCGGGGCGAACAGGCCGACGCCGCGGATCAGCGCCGCGGGAAGTTCCGGGATCATCGGGAGCCCTCCGGGGCGGCGGAGAAGGTGGCGGCGAGGTACTCGGCGGCCAGGTCGGTCGCGTAGGACTGGATCGGCCCGAAGTACCAGGAGGGCTCGTAGGTGCGCTCGTAGTCGATGGACCAGGCCAGTCGGGTCCCGTCGCCCTCGGCGCGCCACACGGCCTCGGCGCTGCGCATGTCCATCCAGTTCGCGAAGGCGGTGTCCTCCACCACCCCGAACACCACGCGCCCGCCGTCCCCTCGGACCTCGCTCGCGGTGATCCGGAGCTCCATGCGGCGCGGCGTGGGCTCTGCGCCCGGCTCCAGCGTGCGGCGCGGGGTGAAGCGGACGTGGCGGGTGTCGCCGACCTCCAGGCCCTCGCCGGAGGCCGAGACGGGCTCGGGGAAGGGCACGGCCCGCAGGAAGAGCGCCTCGGGGGCGGCGTAGGCGGGCGCGTGGTGTTCGGGGTGGTGGAGGACACCGCCTTCGCGAACTGGATGGACATGCGC
>NZ_LEKI01000062.1:0-30161 GCF_001029525.1 Nocardiopsis sp. RV163
GGTCGGGGCAGGTGGGGGACGAGCCGGTCGTAGACGTCCTGCGCGGAGGCGGGTCGGCCCTCGGGGTCCTTGGCGAGCAGGTCCAGCACGAGCCGTTCCAGGTCCTCGGGAAGGCCGTCCACGTGTGCCGAGGGCGGCGAGGGGGTCTCCTCCACGTGCGCGACCTGGAGTTGGAAGTGCGTGTAGTCGGCGGGGAAGACGGTCCGGCCGGTGAGCATCTGGTAGAGGACGCAGCCCAGGGAGTACAGGTCGCTGCCGGGGGTGGCGGGCGCACCGCGCACCTGCTCGGGAGGCATGTAGGCATAGGTCCCCAGCATGCTGCCGGTGTGGGTGAGGCGGGTGACGTCGGTGCGCAGCACGGCGGCGATCCCGAAGTCCAGGACCTTCACCGTGCCGTCGTCGGCCACCATGATGTTGCCCGGTTTGAGGTCGCGGTGGACGACGGGGACCGCGTGGGCCTCTGCCAGGGCCGCGCACACCTGGGCGGCGACCGCCGAGGCCGCGGGCACCGGCATCGGGGCGCTCTCGTCGATGGCGTCGGCGAGGGAGACGCCGCGCACCAACTGCATCACCAGGTACAGAGAGCCCTTGTCCTTGTCCACGGCGGCGTCGTAGACGGCCGGCACGCCGGGGCTTTCGATACGGGCGGTGACGCGGGCCTCGCGCCTGAACCGGTCGGCGTACTCGTCGTAGCGCCTGGGGTCGGCCACCAGGTCGGGACGGATCACCTTGACCGCGACCGGCCGGTCGAGCACGGTGTCGTAGCCGCGCCAGACGCGACCCATGCCGCCGGTGCTGATGGTGTCGACGAGCTCGTACCGGTCGGCGATCCGCTCGGGTGTGGCGTGCACCAGGCCCCTTAGGTCGGGTGCGGACGGGCGGTGGCGGGTCGGCCCGGCCCGCACGGGTGGTGGTCCTCTTCTCTGCGGGGAGATCCTACGGGGCCGAACGGGGGGAGGCGCAGGGCCCTTGGTCCCTTGACGTACTCCCCGCTCCTCGGCCGCCGAAGGCCACGCACCGGTGAGGGCGGCACCAGTGAAAGGTTCCAGGGGCCAGCGCGCTTTCTCACGGAAGACCCGGGCTTGGCCTACCGGTCACTGAGCAGGCGCTCGCGCTCCTCCGCGACGATCTCGCGGGCGAGTTCGGCCTCGGACACGTCGAACGCCTCGGGGGCGCTCTCCGCAGTCGCGGACTGACGGGCGAAGTCGTCGAACAGGGCACTCTTGCGCTCCAGGATCTGTCTGACGCGCTGGTCGACTCCCTCCTCGCTCACCAGACGGTGTACCTGCACGGATTCGAGTTGACCCATGCGGTGTGCGCGCGCGGTGGCCTGCCACTCGATGGTGGGTTTCAGCTGAGGCTCGCAGATGACGATCACTGAGGCCGCCTGGATGTTCAGGCCGACCCCGCCCGCCTGGATCTGGGAGACCAGGACGGCGCCGCCGCGGGCCGCGGAGAACTCGTCCACCATGCCCTGTCTGCGTACGGCGGGCACCGAACCCGTCAAAGGCCCGACGACCTTACCGGGGAGCACGTCGCCCACCTTCTTCAGCACACCCAGGAAGTGGGAGAAGACGATCACGCGTCGGCCGTTGTCCTCGGCTTCCCGCACGATCTCCA
The DNA here is from genome assembly GCF_001029525.1 of Nocardiopsis sp. RV163. Classification (NCBI taxonomy): domain Bacteria; kingdom Bacillati; phylum Actinomycetota; class Actinomycetes; order Streptosporangiales; family Nocardiopsidaceae; genus Nocardiopsis; species Nocardiopsis sp. RV163. The sequence goes on from NZ_LEKI01000062.1 coordinate 1,621, forward strand.
GCAGCCGTTGGACCTTGCCGGAGTCGCGCCCGGCCACCATAGCGGCCTGCCGCATGGCGGCGAAGTTCCCCTCCTCGACCGCCTGCCGGTAGTTGGACAGGTCGAGAGCGGTCAGGGGGACGAACTCGTCGACCTCGACGAGCTCCGGCAGTTCGTCGAGCACGTCCTCCTGGTTGCGCCGCAGGTAGGCGGGGGCGACCTGTCTGCGGAACCGGCGGGGATGTGTTTCGGAGATGTTCTTGAGGAGGCCGGGCTGCAAGTAGCCCACGAGGCTGGCGAACTCCTCGATCCTGTTCTCGAGCGGGGTTCCGGTCAGCATGATCGCGCGGGGGGACCGGTCGATCAGCTCCGCGGTTCGAAGGGAGCGCTTCGCGGCCGGGTTCTTGACGTAGTGGGCCTCGTCGACCACCACACACGCGAGGTCCTGGACATTCCTCAGCCGGTCCTGGAGGCGGGCGAGTGTCTCGAAGGTGGTCACGGCGACCCCGCCCCGACGCAGCCAGGAGCCCATGGCCCGGTCACGTTCGGGTCCGTGGACGCGGTGGGCGGCCAGCGTGGACTTGGCGGTGATCTCACGCGTCCAGTTCGTGACCACGGCAGCTGGGCAGATCACCAGGAATCGGCTCTCACCCATCGCACGCAGGTGCGCCAGGACCGCGAGGGCCTCGATGGTCTTGCCCAGCCCCATCTCGTCCCCGATGATGACCTTGCGCTGGACCAGGGCGAAGCGTGCGGCGAAGCTCTGGTAGCCCCGCAGAGCCGCGACCCTGAGGTGGTCGGTCCTCAGACCGAGGTCGCGAATGGCCTGGATGATCTCGTCGGGCAGGTCACCGGTCGACTTCGCCTCGTCCTCGGGGTTGATGCCGAGTTCGGCCAGGAGAGCGAAGTAGTCCGAGGGGCGCGAGACGAAGTCGTCCCACACGTCGTCTTGGCCCCTACCGGTGGGGGCGAACGTGCCCAGGCGCGCGGCGCCGTCGCAGACGGCCCTGATGTCCTGACGCAGCGCGTCGGGTCCGGGGGCGTACACGGTGGGATAGAGGGCCACGTACGTGGCCCTTCCGGTCCAGCGGCGGTCAGCGAGGGGAGCGAGTTCGTCCACACGTGAGAGCAGGGTTGAACCGCCCGCCAGGTCACGGGCGGTGCCCCAGGAGCGCAGTGCCTGCAGGAGCGCGGTGGCTTCGCTGGTTCGCTGGCGGATGTCGATCCGGGCGGGCATCTCGTCGAACGTGGTCTGCCACAGTGTTCGCGCCGCTCCCAGAAGCTGGAAGGCCGTCTTGTCGCCGACGCGGGGCAGCGTCGTGATGTGCTCGCCAAAGTCCAGGACGTCCAGCACACTCCTGAAACCGGCGGCTGCCAACGGAGCGGTGCGCAGCCGGTCCCGGGTGACCTCTCGCAACCGGTCGAGCGGCATCTCCGCGAGCAGCTTGCGGGTCCCCGCCACGCGAACGTCGTTGCCAGCCCGTATCGCGGCACCACGGTAGGAGGCCTCCTGGTGCCGGACCCAACGGATCCGGCCGATCGCGACCTCCAGCTCCTGGAGCGCGGGAGGGTCCAGCAGGACGGGGCGTCCCTTGAACTCCGGAAGGTGCTCCGCCAACGGGACCAGTTCCCGCGCCAGGCTGCGAACGGAGTCCACCCCGCCTCGGCGGAAGGGGACGTCGAGTGCCTCCAGCCTCCGGGGCAGCCGCTCCCGTTCAGCATGTGCGCGATAGTCCCCGAGGTGGGCGGCCGCGGCGGCCGCCTCCTCTTTCTGCCTGCCCGAGGAGAGGAGCCTGCGCAGCCCCAAGAGGGAACGCGCCGAGCGGACCTGTCCGGGGATGTGGTCCGCAAGGACGTCCAGGGCACGCGCGTCCGCCCACGTCACCGGCGGCATCCTGCTCCAGGCGAGGAGGTCTCCCAGACAGACACCGGTCTCGGGAGTGATCGGCAGGGCCTGCCAGGTGGCTCTTCCGTCACGGTGGAGTGAGAACTGGGAACGCCGGAGGTACTCGGTCGATCCCCGGACCACCGCGGCGGCTGAGCCGCGCTGGGACCGGATGCTCCTGGCCTGGGCGGTCCAGGTGTTGACCTGGGCGACGAGGGCTTCCAGACCACGGCGTTCTTCTCGGTTCATGCGACCCTTCTGCGCGCGTGGGGAGGGGAGGTGAAAGGGGCATCGCAAAGGCGGAAAGAAGGCAAAGCAAAGTTTATCCTCAAATACGCGGTCTGGCAGTGGTCCGTGCACACGTCTTCTGGCGGCAGGCCCGCCGAAGGCGTGCGGAAGACAGGAGAATCAGGGTGCGCCTGGAAGAGATCGAGCAGGGGCTGCAGATCGAGGGTGTGATTCCCTCAGAACCGATCACCGTCCTCTTCGCCCAGTGGCACGGCGCCTCGGCCGTCGAGTTGACCTACAAGTCCGCGAAGGGAGAACTGGACCAGCGAGTGCTCTTCCGCAGGGACGAGGAACGCCTGCGGGTCGCCCGGTCCGACTCACGCGCCTTCGACGCGGACGCGGCCGACTTCAAGCTCGCGGCAGAGGCCCAGCGCATCGGCCTCGCCGGCCTGTTCGACCCGATGCTCGCCGTGGCCACGAGCGACGTGGAGCCCCTGCCGCACCAGATCCGGGCGGTGTACGGCGAACTGCTGCCCCGGACTCCACTGCGGTTCCTCCTGGCCGACGACCCGGGATCCGGCAAGACGATTATGGCCGGTTTGTACATTAAAGAGCTGATTCTTCGCGACGATGTCACGCGCTGCCTGATCGTCGCGCCCGGCGGGCTGGTGGAACAGTGGCAGGACGAACTCTTCCTCAAGTTCGGTCTGCACTTCGACCTGTTGACCAACGACCTGACCGATTCGAACGTCAACACCAGCGTCTTCGACACCCATCCGTTCCTGATAGCGCGCATGGACCACCTGGCCCGCAACGAGAGCCTCCTGAACACGCTCAGGAATTCCGAGTGGGACCTGGTCGTCGTGGACGAGGCCCACCGGATGGGCGCTCAGCGGTTCGGCGGGAGGGTCAACAGGACCAGGCGGGTCCAGCTCGGAGAACTCCTCGGTGAGATCACCCGGCACCTGCTGTTGATGACCGCCACTCCGCACTCCGGCAAGGAGGAGGACTTCCAGCTCTTCCTGACCCTGCTCGACCGGGACCGGTTCGAAGGACGTGCCGGGAGCACGTCCACCGACACCAGCGGGATCATGCGCCGCATGGTCAAGGAGGACCTGCTGACATTCGACGGCAGGCGCCTGTTCCCCGAACGCATCGCCGAAACCGTTCCCTACGAGCTCACCGTCCTGGAGTACGACCTCTACGAACAGGTCACCGCCTATGTACGCGAGGGCATGAACCGGGCGGAGCGTCTCGGCGGCACGCGCCGGAACAGCATCGGGTTCGCCCTGACCGTCCTTCAACGACGTCTGGCTTCCAGCCCGGAGGCGATCCACAGGTCCCTCGTCCGGCGCGCGGAGCGGTTGGAACTCAGGAAAAGGGCCGTTCTGAGCGGAGACCACCGCGATCCGTCGCCGACGCTGGACCACGGCCTCCTGGACGGTGGGGAGTACGGTGCCCGGGAGATCGAGCGCCTGGAGGACGCACTGCTGGACACGGCCACGGCGGCGCGGACGGTGGAGGAACTGGAAGCCGAGATCAACGACCTGGCCGGGCTCATCCGCACCGCCCGCACCGTTCGCGACAGCGGCCAGGACCGCAAGTGGACCGAACTGTCACGCATCCTCCAGGACCACCTGCTGGTCCACGACCGGCACGGCGAGCCACGCAAGCTCATCGTCTTCACCGAGCACCGTGACACGCTCGCCTACCTGGTCTCGCGTGTGCGCGCCCTCCACGGCCAGGAGACGAGCGTGGTGACCATCCACGGCGGGATGAACCGACGTGAGCGCCGAGCCGTCACCGAGGAGTTCACCCACAACCACGACTGTCGGATCCTCATCGCCACCGACGCGGCCGGGGAGGGCCTCAATCTCCAGGCCGCCCACCTGATGGTCAACTACGACCTGCCCTGGAACCCCAACCGCATCGAGCAGCGGTTCGGACGCATCCACCGCATCGGCCAGACCGAGGTCTGCCGGCTGTGGAACCTGGTCGCGGCCAACACCCGTGAAGGCATGGTCTTCACCCGCCTGCTGGACAAGATCGACGAACAGCGCAGGGCCTACGGCGGCAAGGTCTTCGATGTTCTCGGCGAGTCCTTCACCAGTACGCCGCTACGCGAGCTTCTGACCGAGGCCATCCGCTACGGAGAGCACCCCGAGACCCGGGCGAGAATGCACCAGGTCATCGACGCCTCGGTCGGGGAGGGCCTCGACGAACTTCTGAGCGAACAGTCGTTGACCTCGGGCCCGTTCCCCGACGCCGAGCTACGGGATCTGAGGGCGCGGATGGACGAGGCGCGCGCCAGGCGCCTACAACCCCACTACATCGAGACGGCGTTCAGAAGCGCCTTCGCGCGGCTCGGCGGACGGATGGTGCACCGGGAGAAGGGCCGCTACGAGATCACCCACGTTCCAGCCAGTGTGCGCACGACCGGGAACAGGAACATCGCCTCGAGCTACACCAGGGTCACGTTCTCACCCGGCCACGCACGACCCGAGGGGCGCGAGCGCGCCGAACTGCTCGCGCCCGGTCAGCCACTGCACGACGCCGTGATGGAGGAGACGCTCCGCCGTCACGCGGGAGCGCTGAACTCCGGTACCGTCCTGGTCTCGCCCTCCTTGGAGGAGCCCCGGCTGCTCGTCGGCGTCGTCGAGGAGGTGACGGACGGGACAGGGTCGGTCGTGGACCGGCGTCTCGGTTACTCCTACGTCGACGAGTACGGCACGGTCACACCCGCGGGGCCAGCCGCCTATCTGGACTGCGCTCCCGCCCCCGACACCGCGGCCGTCGCCGCGGCCAGGCGATGGACCTGGATGGCACGGGCCAGGGAGACGGCGATGAGTTGGATCATCGGGCACCGGCTCCCCGGATACGTGAACCAGGTACGCCCGCGCAGGGAGGCCGAACTGGGCCGCACCCGCGATCTGGTCACACGGCGCCTCCGTTCGGAGTCCGCGCGCCTACGCGCGGACTCCGACGCGGCCCGCCAGAGGGAGCTGTGCGGTGAGCAACCCAAGGAGTCCTCGGAGAGCCTGGCCCGCAAGGCCACCGAACTAGACCTTCGTCTCCAGCGACGGCTGGGCGAGATCGAGCGGCAGAGGCATATGAGTGCCCGGCCCCCCAGAATCCTCACGTCCGCGCTGGTGCTCCCCGCGGCCATGATCGAGCAGGACCCCGCGGCGGGATCGCTCTTCGGGGCTCGGGAGACCAAGGAGGTCGAACGGCGGGGAATCGACGCGGTCCTGGCCGTGGAGCGCGCTCTGGGGCGCACCCCACACGAGCAGGCGTTCAACAACCCGGGGTATGACATCCTCTCCGTCCAGTCCGGCGGAGAACAGATCAGAATCGAGGTCAAGGCCCGGATGGAGGGGGCACGGGACTTCTTCGTCACCCACAACGAGGTGCTCACCGCGAGGAACGCCGCTCCCCGCTACCGGTTGGCCCTGGTGAGGGTGGACGCGCGCGGCGCGGCGTACGACGAGGTGCGCTACCTGGCGGACCCGTTCGCCACGACCGACCTGGGAGGGTTCGAGGCCACTGGGGTGTTGGGGGACTGGGGCGGCGCCTGGGCCAAGGCAAGGAAGCCCTTCTGACCGGGCCGAGCGGTCCGGACGACCGCCGGAAGGCCTGCCCACCGTCAGACGAGGCTCTGGCGGAGCATGAGGGTGACCGCGTCCTGGAGGACGCCCCGGCCCGGGGGGAGCAGGCACGCACGGACGACTTCCGGGTGTCGAACCGGATCGGGGCAGATGAGGACGGCGAGTATCCGCATGACGAGGAGGAGCTCGCCCGGCCGCCACGGGGTGAGGAACACGGCGGCGCACTCCCAGACCGATTCCAGCGCGGTGTCGGCGATCAGCTCCTGAGCCGGGCCCCATCCCGGCGGCACCTCCTCCCGGAGCAGCTCGCGCGCCTGGGTGGGAACCTTGTCGACGGCCCGGTCCACCCGGTCGAAGGCACCGGCCAGAGCGGCCAGCAGGGAGCACCAGAAGTGTCCGGGCAGGGCCTCGGCGATCCGCACCAGTTCGGGGTGCCGGACAGCACGGCGGGCCGCCTCGGCCTTGACCGCGCTGAACGCCCGGGTGTTGAGCAGGCCGCCGAACTCCCGGACCCTGTCCATCCTGGCGGGGCGTGCGGCGAGGTGGTCGGCCACGTCGACCCTGGCGGCCTCGACGGCGTGGCCGAGCATCTGCGGTGTGGGGGCGGCCAGGTGCTCGCGTCTGGTCTGTTCGTCGAACCCCACGGCGGCGTACCAGTCCTGTTGGGCGCCCTCGCGGCGAACCGCGCGCTCTTCGGGGGGTCTGCGCGACAGTTCGAGGTGTCCGGGCCAGCCGTGCAGACTGCCTCCGCAACCGGAGCACGAGCAACCGGGCCTTCTGGCGTTCGCGCAGGCGTGGTTGTGCGCCACAGGGCCTCCGGGAGTCGACGGCCTGCCAGAGGAGGCAGACCGTCTCCACTGTCCACGGTGGTGGTGGAACCCGGTATCACCCGGCGGGTGACTCCGTGTGGGCGCTGGTGTCAGGCGAGTGTGACCCGGCGGACAGGACGTGAGCTCTGAGCTGCAGCGATACGTCCCCTCCTGCCGGGTACGACCGGTGGTGCGCGGACGCGACGGACAGGGCGGATCTGAGGCGGTTGCCCGCGTGCGACCTCCTCATGGTCACGGCGGGCTCCCCCGGTGCCGCACCACTCGGGCGGGCGCGGGGAAGCAGGCCCCACCCCACCGCCGTGCCGGACATGGGGGGAGAGAGTTCGATGGCCCCCGTTCAGACCTGGCCGGTGTACTCGGCGAGATTGACGTAGACGTCCTCCAGCAGGTGGGCGGGGAGTTGACCTACGTAGTCGCCGATGTCCTCCTTGGCGACCGGTTGCGCGGCGGCGACACGGATCCAGCACTTCTTCTGCACGTTGGCGACGCCCTGGCTGAGCTTCACGCAGTACCGGGTCCTGCGCGAGGACTGGCTCGAACACGGGGCGACCAGGACGAACGGCCAGTCCTGGTTCTCGTTCTCGGCGTCACCGCTGATCACCACGACGGCGCGTCGGGGGTGCGGGTCCCGGTCGTAGTCAGGGGGCAGGGAGAGAAGGCGGTCGGGAACCCAGTAGACCCCACCGCGCTTGATCGGGGGCTTCACTCCTCACCCAGCGCCTTCGTGTTCGCCCGACGGCGGACCTCGGCGGTCTCTCCCATCTCCGCGAGAAGGTCCTCCCCCACACCCGGATCGGATTCGACGTGGCCTCTGTCGGCCAACCGTGCCCGGTAGCGCTCCTTGAGAGCGGCGTACTGCTTGCGACGCCTGGCCCGGTTGAGATCGAGGAGAACCCCGCGCTCGCCTTCGGACTGGGCCTGCACCATGGGGGCGGTCTCGTAGGTCAGGTCCCTCAGCTGAGCGGCGGACTTGCCACCGTGTTCGGCGACGGTTCTGCCGAGCACGGTCAGCGCTACGGATTCGAGGGGCGCGTCGATGTCCTCGACCAGGCGGAGCCGAACCTCCCCGCAGGGGCTCTGGGGATCCTGTGTGCGTTCGATGATCCCGGTGGCGACCAGGGCGTCCTCGACCCGGTACTGGGCCGGGTCGAAGGGACCGTAGTTCTCCCACCTCCAGGTCGCGCCGCTGAACGCGACACTCCCGTTCTCGACCGCGGAGAGGTCCGCGAGATAGAGGAGTTTGGCGATCTTGGTCCGGTTGAGACTGTGCCCTTGGTCCCGCGCGACCCGGAACAGGGAGAGAACGGAGCGCAGCAGCGGGTCTTCGGGTTGGCTGAAGATCATGCCGTGCGTCACCTCCGCCTCACACGAGGAGATCGTCATACCGAATCTCTTTCAAGCTTAGGGGGCGGCTTGTCGAATGCTGCGGTTGCCGTGCGGAAGGCGTTTTCATGATGACAGGCCCGGGCGCGCTGTGGTGGGCGAACGTGAAGAGTTTCGGGGCCGTGCGGGTGCGCTGGGCAGAGGACGCGATCGAAGGATGAGTCCCTCCATATCGACAACGTCAGAGGGGGGTTGGAGACTCCGGCGGGAGCGGGGCGTTGGGCTGTGGACGACCGGGTGGCATCGGGTGAGACGGGTGTGGCCGCACCGGGCCCGATGACAGGTCCGGCGCGGCCTTTCCGTGAGCGTGCGGGCAGCCGCTCCCCCGCTACAGCAGGACCGTGGCCAGGTGGTGGGCCAGGGCTCCGGTGCTGATGGCGAGGGTGTAGGCGGTCAGCAGGCGTACTGGGCCGGGGCGGTCAGGGCGACCGGTGCGGAACCAACTGCGCGGCTTGCGGTGGCCGTGCGGGCGCTTGGAGCGGCGGCGCGGCAGCGGCGGGCGCTCCCGTCGGGACGGGAACGGGCTGTCGTCGGGGGCCGGACGCGGACGCGGGACCGCGGGTTCGGGCGGGCGTACCGGCGGTGCGGCGGGCCTGCGCGGGCGCTCCTCCGGACCTTCGGGTGCCCGGGTGTCGCGTTCGGCCAACCGGGCGGCGTGGATCTCCATCCAGGCGGGCAGGACGCCGTGGGCCTGCCGGTAGGCCACCCGGGGGTTGCCTTCCATCTGGGCGAGGAGGCGCTGTTCCCGGATGGGCGAGATGGGCGGGGCCGAGGCGCCGGGCCGGGAGAAGCGGCGTCCCCGGGGCGCGTCCAGCACCGCGCGCACCCCCGAGGAGACCGGCACGGCGGTCATCGGTCGGCTCCGGTGGGGGCGGTGTCGGCGGAGATGACGGGGATGAGGGTGAACTCAGCCCACACGATCGTGCCCAGGCCTTCGCAGAACGGGAAGTCCACCACGGCCCGGGTTCCCCAGCGGGTGGCCAGGGAGTCGATGAGCAGCAGGCCCCGGCCGCGTTCGGCCTCCTCCCACTCCTCGGCCGTGCGCTGGTGCGGGATCTCCGGGAGGGTGGGGACGGACTCCCGAACCCCGTCGTCGACGATGCCCAGGTGCAGGACATCAGTGGTGGGCATGGACAGGGTGCGGATGACCCGGCCGTCCGACTCACCGGAACGGGAGTGGTCGACCCCGTTCGCGAACATCTCGCTGGCGCACAGCACCACGGTGTCGGCCAGGTCGGGGCACAGGCCCTGAAGGCGGAACAGGTCGGCGCGCAGGTCCTCACGCATCCAAACGGTCTGGGACAGGTCGCCGGGGTAGACGCGCGAGGCCCAACGCCGCCCGGCGAAGGGCGGGGTGGGCGTGTGGAACGGCGCGCGGGGACGCGGCACAATGGTCATGACGCACAACTCCTCATGCACAGGGGTTCTTGTGTTGTCGATCTGGGCTCTGGGGGCGCTGCAATCGCCCCCAGAGCCCGTTTTCGTGCCAGCCACCAACAAGGTCAGCGGCCGTACCGGCGGTGAAAGAACCCCGCCGGGTCTGGGCAGACTCCGACTTCCCTTCCCGTACGACGGAGGGTGTGGAGCCGACTATAGTAAAACCCAGCAGGCAGCAACTTACAAGCCTGCAAGTTAAAGGCGTGCAGAACACACCAGAAGGTCCGCTTTGAACACGAAAGCGCAGTTCAAGGGCATGACAGAGTAAAGCCACGACGTTGATGAACGAAGGATGCGATGGCTGATCCGATCCCCACCGTGCGGCAATATCGACTCGCGCAAGACCTGCGGGAGCTCCGCGCCGCAGCAAAGATGACCCAAGAGCAGGTCGCCGCCAGCATGGACTGGCACGTCTCCAAACTCTTCCGCCTGGAGAACGCACGCAGCCCCCGCGTGAACTGGCTGGATATCCAGGGGCTACTCGACCTCTACGGAGTGGCCAGCCCTGAGCGAGAAGCCCTCATCCAACTTGCGAAGGATTCCAAGAAGCGCGGATGGTGGACCACCTATCAGGACGTCTTCACCGGCTCGTTCGTCGCCCTGGAGGATGAGGCCCACCTCATCCGGTATTACTCCTCAGAGCTGGTTCCGGGGCTGTTCCAAACCGAGTCGTACGCACGCGCTGTGATCCAGGCGCTGCGTCCTGGTTACGACACCCAAAGCGTTGAGCGTCGAGTCTCCGCCCGTATGGCCCGAAAGAAGATCCTCGAACGGGAAAAGCCTCTGCACCTGGACTTCATTCTCAACGAGGCCGTGATCAGGCGAAACGTAGGCGGAAAAGAAGTGATGGCCGAACAGCTCAGCACTCTGCATGAGGTCGCGGGAACCGAGACGGCAACCCTACGCTTGCTTCCCTTCCAGGCTGGCACACATGCGGCCATGGAGGGCGCCTTCACGGTCTTCTCGTTCCCGGCAGAGCTGTACCCCGATGTGGTCTACATCGAGGGCATGATGGGTGACCTGTATCTGGAGAGCGCCGAGAGCGTCAGTCGCTACAGGGACGCGTTCGAAAGCCTGCGTCAGTCCGCTCTGTCACCGTCTGACACGATGGACTTCATCGACTCGTTGGCAAGGGAGCTCCGGTGATCCACTGGTTCAAGTCCAGTTATAGCGGAGGGGACAACAACTGCGTGGAGGTTGCGCGTGTCCCCACCAGGCCGTGGCATAAGGCGAGCCACAGCGCTGAACGTGGTGCCTGCGTGGAGATCGCAGAGGGGCCGGTCACCGGGGTCCGGGACACCCAGCACCGCGAGCTGGGCGCACTCTTCTTCACCTCCGCCGAGTGGCAGGCCTTCATCGACACCACCAAGGGCGCCTGATCCCCTTCTCGACCATCCCATACGCGAATGATCTTGTACTTATAGCGAGGTTCGACCGCCGAGAGTAGCTATAAGTACAAGATCAACGAAGTTCGGCCCCGCCTGCTGGCTTTCCAGCGGGCGGGGCCGAGTGCTTCGGGGCTCAGGCGGATGGGCCTCAGGTGCCGCTGAGGCCGTTGCGCTGGCGCAGGAGCCGGTAGGCGGCCCGGCTCATCGCCCGGTTGATGGAGTCCTGGAAGTCCTGCTCACCGATGTAGCGCTCGGTGAACTCAACTCCGCTCTCATATCGATCCATCACGGCGTCCTTCATCGCCGGGTCGAACTTGTGCCGGAAGGCCCCCTCGTCGTTGTTGACGGCGGCCATCTCGACCTCGGGGTTGTCCATGACCGTCTGGAGGCGCTCCTCCATCATCAGCCGGTCGGCCTCACTGAGGTCGTGGCCGAAGTGCTCGTTGAAGATCTCGATGATCTCCGACAGCAGCTCCTTCTTGGGGTCGTAGGCACTGCCGGTCCCGTCCGAGAACCCGGGAAGCTCCTGGTCGCCCTCGGGGCTGAGCCGCAGATCGTCCTCGGCCTTGCGGAACAGCTTCAGGTGGCTGAGGTCGACCTCGCCGACATCCACACCGCCGTCCTTGCGCGCGGGCAGCACCCGCAGCAGGAAACGTCCGTAGAGGTACAGCCGCTCCAGGTCGGCGTCCGGGTAGCGCATGATCTGCGACAGGAAAGCGTACTTGGTGACGTAGTCGTTCAGGTCAGCGCGGAAGCGGTCGGCGTCGGTGCGCTCGTCCTCCTCCTCGCTCTCCATCAGCGCGGCGAAGCGCTCGACGGCCGGGGCCGTGAACCGGTTGAGCTCGGGGTGGTTCTTGAGGTTGTCGGTGCCGGGCTGGACCTCCAGCTTGTGGAAGGCGTCGGCGAACCCCTGGAGCTCGTCCCTGACCAGCACGTCGGCCTCGCTCATGACCCGGTGGGCGATGGTGTGCAGGATGTCGGGTTCGGCCTCGGCGGTGACGGCCTGCTCGTAGTAGGGCCGGAACGCCTCCCTGATCTCCTGGGCGTCGTTGGCGAAGTCCAGCACCCGCAGATCGCTCTGGGACTTGAGCGGGTGGGTGCGGTTGAGCCGGGACAGGGTCTGCACGGCCGCCACGCCCTTGAGCGACTTCTCCACGAACATCGTGGTCAACAGCGGCTGGTCGAAGCCGGTCTGGTACTTGTCGGCGACGATGAGCAGGCGGTACTCCTTGCCGTTGCGCGCGACGGCCGCGGGATCGTCGGCTCGTGTGGCGGCGAAACGCTTGGGCAGTTCGGTCTCGGGGAACCCGTTGATGGAGGGCTCGGAGACCTCCTCACCGCTCCGGGGGTCCTTGAGCGTTCCGGAGAAGGCGACCAGGACGCCCGGGTCGGGAACTCCGCTGTCCTTCAGGTAGCTCTCGATCGCCCGGTACATCCGCAGAGCCGCATCCCGCGAGCGGGTGACCACCATGGCCTTGGCCCGGCCGCCCATCTGCCGACGGGTGACGGTGTTGAAGTTCTCGATGATGGTCTCGGCGTGCTGGGCGAGCGTGGAGTCGTGCAGCAGCGCGAACCTGGCCAACTGGGACTTGGCCTTGGTGGCGTCGACCTCGGGGTCGTCGGTGTTGCCGTTGAGCAGCCGGTACTGGGTGGCGTAGGTGATGTAGCTGCGCAGGGGGTCGAGGATGAACCCCTCCTCGATGGCCTGGCGCATCGAGTAGGTGTGGAAGGGCTCGTAGAGGCCGGTGGCCTCGCTGCGCACACCGAACAGGTTGAGGGTCTTGTGCTTGGGGGTGGCGGTGAAGGCGAAGTAGGACAGGTTGGCGCTGCGGCCCCGGTAGGAGGCCGACTCCAGCAGGGCTTCCTCCGTCGTCTTGGGGGTGCCCTCGGCCGCTCCTCCCCCGCTCTCGGCGCCTTCAGTCCCGTCGTTGTCATCGGTGTCGTCGTCGGTGTCCAGGCCCAGGTCCCGCAGTGCCTTCTTGACGTCCTTGGCGGCCTCGCCGCTCTGGGAGGAGTGCGCCTCGTCGACGACGATGGCGAACCGGCCGCCGCGGATCTCGGTGGGTTCGCGCTTGAGGTAGTCCAGCAGCGCGGGAAAGGTCTGGAGGGTGACGACGATGACGCGCTTGGAGGAGGTGGACAGCGCCTCGGCGAGCTGGGCGGACTTGGAGCCGCCCTTGCCGCCGATCCGGCCCACTAGGCCCTCCACCTGGGAGAAGTCGCCGACGGTGTCCTGGAGTTGCTTGTCCAGGACGGAGCGGTCGGTGATGATGACGGTCTTGTCGAAGACGGGGGTATTGGGCTCCAGACCCCTGGCAACAGCGGCCGGGTCCATCAGGGCGGGGTCCGCGGGGGTGTGCAGCGAGGAGAGCCGGTGCGCGAGCCAGGCGATGGTGTTGGACTTGCCCGACCCGGCCGAGTGCTGGATCAGGTAGTTGTTTCCGGCTCCGTGCCGGGCGGCGTGGTCGACCAGGCTGCGCACGGCGTGCCACTGGTGGAAGCGGGGGAAGATGACGCTCTCGCGCCTGCGGCCCTTGTCGTCCTTGTCGCGCTTGACGTGGACGAACCGCTCCAACAGGTCCAGCCAGTTGTCGGCGTCCCAGACCGTCTCCCACAGGTAGGCGGCGCGGTAGCCGGAGGCGTCGGCGGCCGGGAGGGGGTTGCCCGCGCCGCCGGTGTTTCCCGGGCCCTCGGAACCGGTGTTGAAGGGCAGGAAGCGGGTGTCCTTCCCGGCGAGCCTGGTGGTGATGAACACCAGGTCGGGGTCGACGGCGAAGTGGACGAGGGCGCGCTTGGTGAAGAGGAGTTCGCGGGGGTCGCGGTCGTGGGCGTACTGGTGCTTGGCGTGGTTGACGTTCTGGCCGGTGAGGGGGTTCTTGAGTTCGGCGGTGGCCACGGGCAGGCCGTTGACGAACAGCACCAGGTCCAGGGCGCGGCCCTGGTCGCCGTCCTTGGCCGCGTAGCGGAGCTGGCGGTTGACGGTGAGGCGGTTGGCCTCGTAGTCGGCGAGGGCGTTCTCGGCGATGGTATGGGAGGGCTTGAAGTAGGCGAGCCGGAACTTCAGGCCCTCGACGGTGACGCCCTGGCGCAGGACGTGGAGGGTGCCCTCGGTGTCGATGCGCTTGGCGAGGGTCTTGGCGAAGGTGGACAGTGCCTGGTCCCGGGAGCCGCCGCAGCGGGTGACGAGTTCCTCGAAGGCGTCGGCCTGGGTGGCGCCGAGGAAGGCGGTGAGCTCGGCGGTGTCGAGGGCGAGTTCTGGGGCATAGTGGTGGTTTGCGCCCTGGGACCAGCCGCGCTCCAGCATCGAGGCGACGATGTGGTCCTCGAAGGTTCTCTCGTCGTAGACCGGGCTCATGACAGGTCGGCTCCTCGCGCGGTGGTGACGTCGATCTGACCGGTGACGGCTGCGGTGATCAGGGCACGCTTACGCTCTTCAAGCAACTCGACCTGGCAGCGAACCCGCTCCTGGAAATCATCAATCACACCCACACGCCTATCCAACCCCTCAACTACCTGCTTCTGCTTATCCAGAGCAATAAAAGGTATGGGCATATCTTTCATCGCAGAAACGTTAAAATGAGACTGAATACTCCCCACGGAGTATTCACTTACATGCCTTTTTACATATCCAGAGTTAAGGATATATTCAATGTAATTAGAATTAATATCGCCGCCAGGCCTAATGATCACCAAATCAATACAATTTGCCCCGTCGAGATCATCGGGGACCACCGCAGCAACACCCGCCTGCCCAGTTCGCACCACCACCAAATCCCCAGAGCTCAACTGAGATTTTCGATGAAGCGCGTGCCCCTCACTGCTAATGCGAATCATGTCACTTTGAGTAATTTCGCCAGGGCGAATATTTACGCCGCGCAATGCCGGAACTCCACCATCTTCTACATACCAAGAAGCGGGAGTAATAACAATACCCACCCCCACGCGATGGACTAAGTATTTCAGAGGAACCAGCTTTCCGTGTTCACATGAATCTCCTAGGGTCAATGCTTCCTCGATCACTCTTTCCCGGCGAAGCGAGGCAAGACCAAGCTGCCGACGCCGCTTCGCTACAATTTTTTCGATACGATTCACTTCGGCATCGAGGAAGTCAGCAATGCGACATTGCTCGTCAGGCTCAGGAATCCAAACCTCCAAGTCTCGCAAAAAATCATCTGGAACTCGCTTCTGCCCAGCAACTCCATACATCTCTGCTTCCCCAACACGAAGAAACCGATGGGAGTGCATCAAGTGCAGCAGGAAACGTGGATAAATATGGCCCCCTGGCCGTACCACATGAAGCTCGGTTGTTCCCGCACCCGCGCCAGAACTCAATCCGTCAACGAGAATGGACCTCGACGCTTCGAATGTCGGCGTGATCTTGGGAACCAAGATGTCACCGTCCTGGAATCGAGTGAATCCAGAAATAACATCCGACTTCCTTCTAATTTCACTCATCTCATGCCATTTTCCGGGCCAGACAGACTCCATTCGCAGGAAAGAGATATCCGCATTGCCCGAAAGTCGATCAAAAACAGGAGAAGAGGGATTTACTTGAGCCACGTGACGAAGGCGCATGTGAGTCACTTCGTCACCTCACCAAGCAGTCGCTGGATCTCGCCCTCAAGCTCCTTCAGCTCCGCGTCGATCTCTTCAAGTGGCCGAGGCGGCGTGTACACGTAGAAGTGCCGCGTGAAGGGGATTTCGTAGCCGATCTTGGTCTTCGAGTGGTCCACCCACGCATCGGGCACGTGCGGCAGCACCTCCCGCTCCATGTAGGCTTCGATATCCTCGTCCAGCGGGATGTTCTCGAAGTCGCGCAGCTCCGCGTCCGGCTCAGGCTCACCCTTCTTCCTCTGTACCTCGCCCTCGGGGTCGCGCACCGACACCGCGCTCCACACCGCCTTCATCACAGCCGTCGGCGGTTTGGACACCCCACCCTCGGCGAACGCCTTCTGCATGCGGTCGGCGAACTCCGTCTTCTTGAAGCACGGCTCACCGCCCACCAGCGCCCGCAGAGCCTCGACCAGTTCCGCCTTCTGCTCGTACTTGGCGGTGGTCTTGCCCTTGTCCAGCGCGGCGGCCAACTCCACCAACGTGTCCTCGGTGACCTCGAAGCGCAGTTTCAACGGCCGTTCCACGGTGATGCGCTGGTAACCGAAGTCCTCGTTGCGGAACACCTTCACCTTGCCGTGCAACGGGTGCTCGGAATCCTCGGCCACACCCAGCGCGTCCGCGTACAACCGCGTCAGCTCGGTGATCTGCTCCTTGCTGATCTCCTTGCGCTTGTCACCCAGGGACTTGCGCATCTTGGTCCAGTGTTCACGGGCGTCGATGAGCTTCACGCGGCCCTCGTGGGCGCGGTCCTTGCGGTTGGTCAGCACCCAGAAGTAGGTGGAGATGCCGGTGTTGTAGAACAACTGGTCCGGCAGGGCGACGATGGCCTCCAGCCAGTCGTTCTCCAGGATCCACCGGCGGATCTCGGACTCACCGGACCCGGCCGCTCCGGTGAAGAGCGGCGAGCCGTTGAAGACGATGGCGATCCGGCTGCCGCCCTGCCTCTCCCCGTCCTCGTCGAGCCTGACCGGCTTCATCTTGGAGATCATGTGCTGGAGGAACAGCAGCGACCCGTCGTTGATGCGCGGCAGGCCCGCCTCGAAGCGGCCGGAGGATCCCAGTTCGTGCTCGGCCTCGACCTCGTCCTTGACCTTCTTCCACTCCACGCCGAACGGCGGGTTGGCCAGCATGTAGTCGAACTTGCGGCTCTGGTGCCGGTCATGGCTGAAGGAGTTGCCGAACTTGATGCGCTCGGGGTTCTGGCCCTTGATCATCAGGTCCGAACGGGAGATCGCCCAGGACTCGGGGTTGAGTTCCTGGCCGAACACGACCGCGGTGGCGTCCGGGTTCAGGGCGGTGATGTGGTCGTGCATCTCGGTGAGCATGCCGCCGGTGCCGCAGGCCGGGTCCAGGATCTCCTTGATGACACCGGGGCCGCGCAGGGAGTCCTCGTCGGGGGCCAGCAGCAGGTTGGCCATCAGCTTGATGACCTCCCGGGGGGTGAAGTGCTCACCGGCGGTCTCGTTGGACATCTCCGAGAACTTGCGGAGGAGCTCCTCGAAGACGTAGCCCATCTGCACGTTGGAGATCCGCTCCGGCGACAGGTCCAGGTCGGCGAACCTGCCCACCACCCGGTAGAGCAGCCCGGAGTTGTCCAGCTTGCGGATCTGGCCCTCGAACTCGTACTTCTCCAGCACCTCGTGGGCGTTGTGGGAGAAGGCGCGGATGAAGTGGGTGAGGTTGTTCGCGGCCTGGGAGGGGTCGGCGGCGATGCGCTCGAAGGTCAGCGAGCTGGTGTTGTAGAAGCTGTGCCCCGAGGCCCGCAGCACGAACTCGTGGTGGACGGGCTTGTCCTTGAACCTCTCGTGCGCCTCCAGCACCTTGCCCTTGGTCGGCTCCAGAACGCAGTCCAAGCGCCGCAGCACGACGAACGGCAGGATCACCTTGCCGTACTCGGACTGCCTGTAGTCGCCGCGGAGCAGGTCCGCGACCGACCAGATGAAACTCACCATCTCCTGATGGGTACTCGAATTCACCGGGGTCCTTCCGAAGGGGTGTGCTGCTGAGGGGTGTTGAGGGGTACTGCCGAAGGTTCTGAGCGGGGTGTGGGTCAAGTCTGGCTGATTCGTCAGACGTTCGCGTCCGTGTTCGGAGCTTCGGGGACTTCCGACCCTCCGGGCTCCCCGGACGCGCTCGGAGACGGCGGCGCCAACAGCCCGGAGCGCAGTCCGCCGGACAGGCGCCGGCCCAGTTCGTCGGCGGCCGTTCGGGCGTGGTCGAGTTCGGTGCGGAACTCCTGGAGCTCGCGGAACGCCGCGCCGTAGCGCCGCTGCTCCGTCAAGGGGAGCAGCGGGACGTGCAGCCGCCGCAGGTCCACCCGGATGACGGTCGACCCCTGCCCGGCCCGGCGCAGGTTGTCCTCGTCCTCCAGGAAACCGGCCAGGAACCACGGGTCGATGTGGGCGGGATCCGGCCGGAGCAGGTGCAGGTTAAGACCCAGCAGGGTTCCGGCGTCAGCCTCCGTCGCGACCCTGGCCCGGGGCGACTCCCTCCTGACGAGCGCCGAGGGGACGATGACGTCACCCGCGCGCACCTCCACCCGTCCCCGCGCCTCCTCGGAGGCAGCGGGCGTGGTCAGGCGTCCGCCCGGTTCCCGGCCGCCGACGACGTCGGCCAGGGTGAGCACCCGGGGGCCGCGCCCCGTGCCCTCCTCCGCCGCCGGTGACAGGCCCGAGGCCGTGGAGGGCGCGCGGTGCAGGACCAGGGCTCCGGAGCGGGCGAGGTCGGCCACGGCCGCCATCCGCCACTCCTCCGCATCCCGGGGTGTCCACCCCTCCCCCGGCACGCTGACGCTGACGCGCTCCAGCGTGCGTAGGAGTCTTCGGCGGGTCTTTCCCACCCACCTGCGGGTCTCCTCCGCGCTGGCGTGGGGAACGGCCACGGGCAGGTGGCGCTGCGGGGTCAGGTCGACGCTGTCGTCCAGGAGTTCGACCACGGACACGGTCCGGCAGAACCCGGGCACCTCCGCCGTCTCGGCGGGGGCGTCGAGGAACGCGCGCCAGACGTCGTCCACGCCGCCGCGCAGTTCCTCCCAGTCGACCGCTCGACGCTGCTCCTCGTTCTCCTGGTCGCCTCCGGCGTCGACGAAGAGCACGCGCGGTTCGAACGTGCTCCCCGCCGCGGGCTGACGCAGGACCCACAGGTGCAGTCCCACGTGCAGGGGAGCGGCCGCGCCCGCGGGCAGGCCGATGACGGCCGACAGCGCGCCCCGACGCAGCAGTTCCCTGCGGATGCGGCGGCCCGAGGGGCGGGAGGCGGCGGCCGGGGGCATGAGCACGACGACCCGGCCGCCGGGGCGGGTGTGGGCCAGGCAGTGCTGGATCCAGGCCAGTTCGGACTCGGCCCGGGGCGGTACCCCGTAGGCCCAGCGCTCGTCGTAGGCGAGTTCGTCGGCCCCCCACTCGCGCTGGTTGAAGGGCGGGTTGCACAGCACCGCGTCGAAGAGGCGGCCGGAGAAGGCGTCGGCGGTGAGGGAGTCTCCCCCGCAGACCCGGCCGGGGGCACCGGAGGGCACCAGGCCCACCCGTGCCTGGGCCAGGCGTGCCGTGGCCTCCTCGGCCTCCTGTCCGTACAGGCCCACCGCGCCGTCCTCCGAGGCGGTACGCAGCAGGGTGCCCGTGCCGCAGGCGGGGTCGAGCACCTCGGCGCCCCGGACCTCTGCCAGGTCGGCCATCAGGCGGGCCAGCGGGCGGGGGGTGATGTGCGCTTTGCCGCCCAGGGCGGCGAGGTAGGCGTCGTGGACGCGGTCGGAGAGTTCACGGGCCAGGCCCGGGGTTCCAGCCGCCTCGCGCAGGGCGCCGACCAGGTCGGCTCCGCCGGGATGGGCGGCCGCCCGGCCCGTCGCCGCGTCCACGGCCGCGGCGTCGCTCCGGGACAGGCGGAACAGGAGTTCCTGAACGTCGGCGACTACCTGCCCCAGACCGCCGCCCTCGGCGGCGGATATCCGGATCCGCTCCCAGACGCGCTCGTGGGGTTCGCGCTCGGGCATGCGGTCACTGCGCGCGAGCCACTGTTCGACCTGGGCAAGGTCGAACAGCGCCCGGTTCCCGCTGCCCCCGACGGGGTGCGGGAAGTCCCCGTGGCGCCGTCGCCAGTTGCTGACCGTGGTCCGGCTCACCTGCGCGATGCGCGCGATGTCGGCCGCGGTGACGCTCGTGTTCTCCGCCATCGAAGCCCTCCCTTTCCTCGGTCGAGAACAGTACACCACAGCACATCTCTGGTTGACAATGTTTTCACCCAGTCCCTATGTTGATGGCGTCGGCGTTACCGCTCCGTCCCAACGACGCACCCCTGGAGTCGGCCATGTCCATGCCCCTTCCCCTGCCCTTCGAGCAGGAGGAACCTCAGGCCAGCCCACAGAAGGTCACTCCGCGCCAACTGCTCGGCCTGCGCGAGGCCGAGTGGCGCCCGCACCTGGAGTCGGTCTCACTCGTCTCCGAGGCGCCCTTCAACCAGAGACAGCTCGACCAGGCCGCACGGGCGCTGGGAGCGGTCTTCACCGAGGAGATCGGCGTGTACGGGCGCTCCGACCTGCACCGCTGGCCCGCCTGCACGGCGGCGGTCACCGTGGGCGTGGCCACCAGTCGCTACGCCAGCGGCACCTTCTGGCCCGCTCTGTGGGAGACCACCGGGGTGCCCGCCCCGCGCCAGAAGGCGGACGCCTGGGGCACCCGCTTCCTGCGGTCCCTGGAGATCCTGGGCGTGGACGCCTTCCCCGGCATGACCTATCCCTACGTGGACCCGATCCTCATGCACTCGGGGATCCCCACCTACTGCCTGGGCGACGTCTTCGACCTGCTGCTGCACCGCGGCGCGGTGGAGCCCGGCCTGGACGCGCACGGGTTCCACCTGTGGGCGGTCTCCGGCCGCCACCGGCTCAAGGACCTGGACATGCCCGCCGGCAGGTTCATCTCCTCCGGCGGCGACTACGCGCTGGAGACCATCGAGCGGTGCATGCACCTGCTGGAGCTGCTGCGCGAGGACCCCGACGCCGCGCCCCGCGAGGTGGGGCTGCCCCGCCGGTTCCGTGCGCCCGCGGTCGCCGCCCTGGAGCGCGCCGCCAGCCGGGGCGCGCTCCCCCGGCACCCGCTCTCCCACTCCTCCCGGCCCCGTTCGGCACGGCCCCGGCTGCGTCTGGACCCCTTCGTCCACGGAGTCCACGTCGTCCTGCCCGTGCTCGACGACAGCGCCAACCTCGACGTGTTCTGGGAGATCACCACCGACGACGACACCCACACCGTGTCGGGAGGGCACCGGTGGGGCAGCGGGGCGGCCGAGCAGACGGTGTTCGCCGTGCCCCGGCCCGCCCGTACCGTGAGTGTGACCCCCAGGGGACTGGGCGTCCGGGAACAGCTCACCCTCGTCGACCCGGACGACCCCCTGCTGATCTTCGACGACGCCGGTGCTCCGGTGGGCTCCGACACCGCGCTGCCGCCGGGCCCGGTATGGGTGCTGCACCCCTCCATCGCCGCCCTGGAGGTGTCGGAGGAGGTCGAGGAGCTGGGCCGCTACGACGTGCCCTACGGCTGGGAGGGGTGGGCGCTGCTGCGGCTGCGCCTGGCACGCGACGCGCGTATCGGCCTGGCCGGACACCCAGAGCACCGGGTGCGCGGCAGGGAGCGGCCGCGTCTGGAGGCGTCGGACCCGATTCCGGGGGTGACCACGCAGCACGGCGCGCCGGTCCACGCCGAGCGGCCCACCGTCGTGCTCCCCGCCCCGGAGGGCGCCCCGGTGCCTTGGCAGGTGGAGGTCCGCTCCGCCGAGGAGGGGCGGCTGCTCTGGCGCACCCGGGCCGACTCCGGAAAGCGCGTGCCCCTCTTCCAGGGCGGGGAAACGGTGGTCGGCTCCTTCACGGTGAGCGTGCGCGGCCCACTGGGCCGCGGCATCAGCCGCCAGATCACGGTCGCCGAGGGCTTCGGGGCACTCCACGAGCCCGCCACCCGCCTCCTGGAGGCCGCGGGGCTCACCCCCGCACGGTCCCGGCTGTCCCCTCCCGGGGGCGCCGAGGCCGAACCGGCCCTGCTCTCCTTCCCCGCCGACACCCCGGCGCTACCCGCCACGCTGCGTTCGGGGACGTCCGTGCTGCCGGTGACCGTCAGCCCGCCGCACATGAGCCTGCTGTTGACCCGCGAGCACGCGCCGCGCAGGCGCACCAGGCCGCTCCGGCTGGACTGCGAGGCGATCGCGGACTACGGCGACCTGGTGGTCCGCCTGCCCGAGGGCGGGCAGAGCCGTCCCGGTCCGCTGCACGTCCTGCACGGCGACGATGTCGTCCAGCAGGTCGAGGCCGGTGCCTCCCTGGGCTCCCACGCCCACCGCTACCCCCTGGGACAGGTGGTGGACACCGCGGCCGCGCGGCGTCACCTGCGCCTGGTCCTGGCCCACGGTCAGACCCTGGTGCCCGTCGCCGTCATCCGGCCGCGGCGCCTCGCCGTCGGGGCCTCGGTGCACGACAACGTCGTCCACCTCGACGGTTTTCCCGGCATCGACGACGTCAGCGCGGCGGTGTACGAGTGCGGGGCTCCGTGGCGTGCGCCCACGGTCGTGCCCGTCTCCGCAGACGGCCGGTTCACCCTGCCGGAAGGGACCGCCGGGCCGGTGCGGATCCTGCTCGCGGTGGACGACCCGTGGTCGGTGGGCGACTGGCCCCGCTGGC
Organism: Nocardiopsis sp. RV163; assembly: GCF_001029525.1. NCBI lineage: Bacteria > Bacillati > Actinomycetota > Actinomycetes > Streptosporangiales > Nocardiopsidaceae > Nocardiopsis > Nocardiopsis sp. RV163. The sequence goes on from NZ_LEKI01000062.1 coordinate 23,625, forward strand.
CCGAGCCGGACGATCCCAACACGGTCGGCTGCGACCTGCCGGGCCGCCCCGAGGGAGCCGACGCCGAGGAGGAGCTGCTGTGCGCGGCCTTCGCTGAGGGGTCCGGGATCGCCGAGCTGCCCCTGACGCACGACAACGCCGTACGCCTGTGGCGGGTCCTGGGCGGACACCGCGTCCTGTCGCGCTCGGGCGTGTCCGGCGACCGCGTCGAGGCCTGCGCCGCAGCGCTCGGCCGCTCCCCCGTGGCGGCTCTGCTGGCGCACGGGGCGGCCGAACCCGCCCCCGACGAGAGCGTGCACTCCCTGGTCAGCGGCGGGATCGTCACGGTGGCGGCGGGCGGCCGCGTCCCAGCCGACCAGGCCGCGGAACTGTGGCACCGGCTGCCCTCCGCCGCGGCCCTGGCCACCAGCGACCTGCTGCCGCTCATCGACCCCGACGCCCCCTCCCCCGAGCACGTCGAACTCCTGGAGCAGCTGGAACGGCGGTGCGGGCCGGTGGCCACCGCGCTGCTGCGCGGACAGACCGACCCGGCGCGCCACGCCGGACGTTTCGACGCCGCCACCGAGCAGTTGGCCCTGATGCCCGAGGAGCAGATCACCGCGATCTGGCGCGAGGCCGGGGTCGTACCGCGGGCCCTGCTCGACGAGGACTCGCGCACCCAGGCGGCGCTGGGGCTCTTCCGAGCCCGCAACCAGGCGGAACTGCACAGGCTGCGCCGCGACGCCGCCGAGCTCTCCCGCAACGTGCTGTCCGCGGCGGGGAAGCTCTCGCCGGTCTACCGGCGTCCGGTCACCGAACTACTGGAGCCCCGGTACACCGTCGGCGCCTCGCGCTGGCGCAACCTGCCCACCGTGTCCCTGGCCATGGCACTGACCGCACGGCTGGCCGCACGGTCGGTGCCCGCCTTCGTCCCGCTCGCCCAGGCGCACCGACCCCTGTGGAGCGACCTGGCCCGCAGCGCCCCCGACCTCGTGCGCATCGACATCGTCCTGGCCGAACTGGCCCTGGCCGGAGCCGAACGCGCCCACCTCGCCCAGCGAAGGGCCCGCGGCCCCCGTCCCGGCGAAGGGCTCTTCCGCACCGCCTGAACGCGACCGGAGCGGCCGTCCCGGGACAGCCGCTCCGCCCCCTCCCGACCCCCGTCAACCGCTTCCACGTGTGAGGACCCTCCGATGACCGCCCAGATCGATCCGATCGACGTCAGCGCGACGGTCAGCGGCGCCTACCGCCGCTACCTGCGCTCACTGCTGCCCATCCGCGACCCGGCGCTGGCCGGGGCGCTGCACGAACAGATCGACCGCAGCCAGCAGGTGAGCAAGGGCCCGCTGCTGGAGGCCACCCCCGCCTACGAGACGGGGCGTACCCCGCGCGAGCTCATCGAGGAGGGGGTCCTGTCACCAGGGTTCGCCTCCCCCTCGGGCCCCTCCGTACGACTGGACCGGCCGCTGTACAGCCACCAGGAGGAGGCGGTCCGCAAGGCGGGCGCCGGGCGCAACCTGGTGGTGGCCACCGGCACCGGCTCGGGCAAGACCGAGAGCTTCCTGCTGCCGATCCTGAACGAGCTCCAGCGCCAGCACGAGCGCGGCGAACTGGGCCCCGGAGTACGGGCGATCCTGCTCTACCCCATGAACGCGCTGGCCAACGACCAGCTCAAGCGGCTGCGCGAGGAACTGCTGGCGCACAGCCCCCACATCACCTTCGGGCGCTACACCGGCGAGACCAAGCACAGCGAGCGCGAGGCGCTGGAGTCCTTCCAGGAGCTGTACCCGGGGCAGGACCCGCTGCCCAACGAACTGCTCAGCCGCGAGCGGATGCGCCAGAGCCCGCCGCACCTGCTGCTGACCAACTACGCCATGCTGGAGTACCTGCTCCTGCGCCCGGCCGACCTGGACCTGTTCGAGGGCGAGTACGCCGGGCACTGGAAGTTCATCGCGGTGGACGAGGCGCACGTCTACGACGGCGCCAAGGCCGCCGAACTGGCGATGTTGCTGCGGCGGCTGCGCGACCGCGTGGCCCCCGGCCGGGACCTCCAGTGCATCGCGACCAGCGCGACGGTCGGCGACGACCCGGGGGCCGTCACCGAGTTCGCCCGCCGGCTCTTCCACGCCCCCTTCGAATGGGACGACGGCGACCCCGACCGCCAGGACCTGATCCACTCCACCCCGCGCGACACCGTGCCCGACACCACGTGGGGACCGCTGCCCGCGGTGGAGTACCGCGCCCTGGCCGCTGCCGAGGACACCGGGGAAACGGTGCGCAGGGCCGCGGCCCGCCACGGCGGACACGCGCCCGACGCGTTCACGCTGCTGGCCGGGGAGAAACGGCTCAACCACCTGCGGGTCCTGCTGGCCCGGGGCGGCCCCCAGGCCCTGGAGGACCTGGCACGGGAGCTGTTCGAGGCCGTGCCCGACACCACCGGCCCCGACCTGTCCGAGGACGACCGGGTGCGGGCGCTGGCCGACCTGGTGGCGCTGGCCAGCGCGGTCCGCGACTCCGACGGCTCTCCCCTGCTGTCCACCCGCTACCACCTGTTCACCCGGGCCACCGACGGCGCCTTCACGTGCCTGTCGGAGAGCGGACCGCACGTGTCGCTGGCCCGGCACGAGACCTGTGTGGACTGCCAGGCGCCCGCCTTCGAGTTCGGGGCGTGCAAGCGCTGCGGAGACCTCTACGTCGTGGGCACCGTCACAGCCGAGGGAGCGGGCGAGCGCCTGGTGCCGCCCGCCGCCCGGCACAAGAGCCCCGAATGGCTGCACCTGGGCACGAATCCCATCGCCCTGGACGACGATGACGACACCCTGGAGGAGACCACCAAGGTCAACCCGCAGGAGCGCTACCTGTGCACCGGCTGCGGAACACTGGCGCCCTCACCCGCCACTCCGTGCGCGGTGACCTGCCGCCAGCGCTCCCTGCGCCAGGTGCGACTCATCCGCACACGCGGCGACCGGGCCGCACGCTGCCTCAACTGCGGGGCGCTCGGGGAGAGCACGCTGCGCAGGTTCGAGAGCGGACACGACGCCTCCCCCGCCGTGGTGGCCACGGCCCTGTACCAGGCCCTGCCCGAAGCGCCCGACGCACAGACCGCCGACCGGCCAGGCGGCGGCCGCAAACTGCTGATGTTCAGCGACAGCCGCCAGTCAGCCGCCTTCTTCGCCCCCTACCTGGAAGGCACCTACCAGCTCTACCAGCGCCGACGCCTCATCCTCGACGGCTTGGACGCCATCCACGACCCCGACGACGAACTGCGGATCGACGACCTGGTGGACGCCACCGTGCGCACCGCCAAGCGCGCCGGACAGTTCGACCGCTGGGTCTCCAAACGGCAGCGGACGGCCATCGCCGCGCCCTGGGTCATGAGCGAGCTGGTCAGCACCGACGACCGCCAGTCCCTGGAGGGGCGCGGCCTGCTGAGGGTCGACCTGACCCGTCCCGAAGGAATCCGGCTCCCCCCGGCCTTCACCCGGGACCTGGGCCTGACCGAGGATGAGGTGTGGGACCTGTTCGGGGAGCTGGTGCGCACGCTGCGGCAGCAAGGCGCGCTTACCATGCCCGAGGACGTGGCGCCCGACGACGAGGTGTTCGCGCCCCGGTCCGGCCCGGTGTACGTGCGTCTGGAGGGCGCCGACCGAAGGCGCAAGGTGATCAGCTGGCTGCCCACCGCCGGGCAGAACCGGCGGCTGAACTACCTCCGGAGGGTCCTGGAGAAACTGGGCTCCTCGGCTCCCCCCGCTATGGTGCTGGGGAAGGTGTGGGAGCTGTTGCGCGCGGCCCGAGGGGGCTGGCTCGCATCGTCCGAGGTCCTCGGGGCCGGTACGGTCCACCAGGTCGACCACCGAGCGCTGGAGGTGTCCCTGGTGGTTCCCGAGACTGCCCCTTACCAGTGCGATAGCTGCCGGAGGCTGCACCCGGTGTCGGTGCGCGGGGTGTGCCCGACCATGAACTGCTCGGGCACCCTGCTGCCATACGAGATCCCCGACCCCGACAAGGACACCGACCACTACCGGTACCTGTACCGCAACCTCAACCCGGTGGCGCTGTCGGCCCGCGAGCACACCGCGCAGTGGCGGAGCAAGGTGGCCGCGGGCATCCAGCAGGACTTCATCGAGGGCAGGGTCAACGCCCTGTCCTGCTCGACCACCTTCGAACTGGGGGTGGACGTGGGCGAGCTGCAGTCGGTGTTCATGCGCAACATGCCTCCGACCACGGCCAACTACGTGCAGCGGGCAGGGCGCGCGGGACGGCGCAGCGACTCGTCGGCGCTGGTGGTCACCTACGCCCAGCGGCGCTCCCACGACCTGTTCCGCTACCAGGAACCGGAGAAGATGATCGCCGGGAAGGTGCGTGCGCCCTTCGTTCCGCTGGGCAACGTGCGCATCGACCGGCGCCACGCGCACTCGGTGGCGCTGGCGGCGTTCTTCCGCCACTGGGCGCGGGAGACCGGTGAGACCTGGAACCGGGTGGGTGACTTCTTCCTGCCCGGTGGGGATCGGCCCGCCCCGGTGACGCGGGTGCTCGACTTCCTGTCGCCGGTCCCGGAGCGGGTGGACACGTCGCTGCGGCGCGTCCTGCCCGAGGCCGTCGCGCGGGAGATCGACGTGGACGGCGGCGGTTGGGTCGAGGAACTGTGCGGCCTCCTGGAGGACCTGCGCCTGGAGGTCGAACAGGACGTGGCCGACTTCGAACGGCGGCGTCTGGAGGCGTTCCAGGCCCGCAGGGACGGACTGGCCGAGCGTTTCCTCAAGACCATCAACACGGTCGTACAGCGCTCCCTGCTGGGTTTTCTGGCCACGCGCAACGTGCTGCCCAAGTACGGGTTCCCGGTGGACACCGTGGAACTGCGCACCCACCACTCGGGGGAGACCGTGGGACGTCAGCTGGAGCTGGCGCGCGACCGGCGTTCGGCCATCTACGAGTACGCGCCGGGCAGCTCCATCGTCGCAGGCGGCAAGCGGTGGACCTCGGCGGGCGTGTACCGCCTGCCCGGGCGGGCGCTGCACCCCTTCCACTACCGAGTGTGCGAGGCGTGCGGGTTCTACGACCAGTCCAAGGACGCGCTGGGACCGTCGTGTCAGTCGTGCGGCAGCGCGTCCCGGGGCGCGCCGACCAGGTACATCGTCCCGGAGTTCGGCTTCGTGGCCGATTCGCAGGTGCAGCCGGCCGGGACGAAACCGCCCGAGCAGACCTGGCACGGGTTCACCCACGTGCTGCGGTTGGCGGCCGAACCGGTCACCCGTTCCTGGCCGCTGCCCGGAGGCGGACAGGTGCACTGCCGGGCGGGAAGCCGCGGCGAGCTGGTGGCCGTCTCCGACGGTCCGGCTGGGACGGGCTACCTGATCTGCGACTGGTGCGGCTGGGGCACCGCACGCGTGAGCGTCGGCAAGAAGGTGCCCACCGAGCACACCAATCCGCTCAAGGGCACCACGTGCACCGGTCCGCCCCGGCACCTGTCACTGGCCCACCGTTACGAGACCGACATCGTGGAGATTTCCTTCGGCGGCCAGCTCGACATGGGGCGGGTCTCGCCCGAGACACGCCACTCGTTGCTGTACGCGCTTTTGGAGGGCGCCTCCGCGGCGCTGGACATCAGCCGCGATGACATCGACGGGGCGATGTTCCGGCGCGCTGCGGGAACCATGGCACTCGTGCTGTTCGACACCGTGCCCGGCGGCGCGGGCGGCGCGGAGCGGATCGCCGGGCACTTCGACCGGGTGCTGGAGGCCGCGCGTGAGCGTTTGAGCGAGTGCGACTGTGGTGTGGAAACCTCCTGCTACGGGTGCCTGCGCAACTACCGCAACCAGCCCTTCCACGACCTGCTGCGCCGCCGCGACGCCTTGGCGGCGTTGGATTCGCTGATGTAGCCGGTGCCGGGGTGCTCCGGGACTGCCAGGTCCTTTGGTGCTGCGCCCGGAGTTCTCGCCTCTGTTCACCGACGAGGAACTGCCCCGTGCCCGGGCACGGCTGGAGCAGTTCGGGTACCGCTTCGTCGACGCGGTCCGAGCCGGGACGCAGGGACACGCGGGAACGCGGTGGCGGCGTCGGGCCGTGCGGCGCGGGCGAACCCGCTGCCCGCGCGGAGCGTCCGAAGGGGAGGCCGTGTCGCGGCGGAGTGGAGGCGGCGCCGTCGGGGCGCGTGCGTCAGTCGTAGGAGCAGCGGGGGCGCGGGATGATCCCGCGTTCGGGCCCGCGGGGGCCCGGGCAGCGGCCGCGCAGGCGGCCGCGGAGGGCCTTGCGGCGCGGGTCGGCCTCCGCGGCGGGGGCGGTGACGGGCGTGGTGTGCGCGGGAGGGGCGCACGGCGCGAGGAGGATGTGGGGGTTTCCCAGCGCGGCGGTGAGGGCGAGTGCGAGGAGTCCGGAGCAGGGGCGCAGGAACCGACGGTGTCGCTCGGGCATGGACACCAGCCTGCCATCCGTCGCCCTGTGTCGCGGGTCGATCACGCAAGGGGAGGTGTCCGGTTCAGGCCAGGGACCGCACGTGTGAACCGTGTTGTGCCCGGGTAACCGGTTCGACCGGTGCGGCGGGGACACGCGTTCCGGGGA
>NZ_LEKI01000063.1:0-29582 GCF_001029525.1 Nocardiopsis sp. RV163
CCTGGACAGCCCCCTGGACCGCCTGGTGACGCGCGCGCTGGCCAAGGGGTTGGGCCGCCACGACTGGTGCAGCGCGTGGGACACGATGTCGTTGGGGTTGCTGTTGTCCTCGCCGCCGGCCAGCTCCAGCAGCAGGTCCTGCGCGGTGGGTCGGCGGCCCGGCTCCTTGGCCAGCGCGCGCGTCACCAGGCGGTCCAGGGGGCTGTCCAGGTTGCCGATCTGGGGTTCGGCGAACAGCACCCGCTTGCCCAGTGTCATGGCGTCGCCGTTGCCGAAGGGGTGTGTGCCGTTCCCTGCGAAGGCCACCAGGCAGCCCCAGGCGAAGATGTCCGCCGAGGTGGTGACCTTCTCCTCCAGTAGCTGCTCGGGCGCCATCCAGCCGGGGCTGCCCATGACGATGCCGGTCTGGGTGTGGTTGGTGGCGGTGTTCATCGCGCGGGCGATGCCGAAGTCGATCACCCGGGGGCCCGAGAGCGACAGCAGCACGTTCGCGGGCTTGAGGTCGCGGTGGACCAGCCCGGTGCGGTGGATGGCGGCCAGGGCGGCCGCCACGCCCAGCGCGAAGCCGTGCAGCGTCGAGGAGTCCAGGGGACCGTTCTCGGCGATGTGCTCGGCCAGGGCGGTGCCCGCGATGTACTCGGTGACCATGTAGGGGCGGTTCTCGAACGTCCCGTGGTCGAGCACCTTGGCGGTGCAGAAGGAGGCGACCTTGCGGGCGTTCTCCATCTCGTCGCGAAAGCGCGCCCGCGTCGCCTCGTCGAAGGCGAGCTCCGGGCGGATGACCTTGATGGCTACCTGGTTGCTGCGCTCGGGAGCGCTGCCCAGGTAGACGGTTCCCATGCCGCCGCTACCCAGCTTCCCGGACAGCACGTAGGGACCGATGGTGGCCGGATCCCCGGCGGCCAGCGGTTCCAGGTTCTTCGGGAGCCCATCCGACGGCAAGCGACCCTCCCCGACGGTGTCCAAACTCCGCCTTGCCCCAAGGTAGCGGTGTTTGTGCCCGGATTCCCACTCACGGGCCTGATCGGGCCGTTCTGGGGGCGGGCGGAAACTGACATGACAGTGGTGACGATCCCCGAAACGCGTCCGGGGTTCCCGATTTCCTCCGACGGCTTACGGGCCGACGGGAGGCGGTGAACACACCGGAGCCCCCGGGGGGCACTGTGTTCACGCAAGGTGGGGGTTCCTTTACGATTGGGGACTCGTGACCGTTAATACCACCGTAACCGTGCGGGTCCCCGCGAAGGTGAACCTCCAGTTGGCGGTGGGGCCCAGACGTGAGGACGGGTTCCACGACCTCGTCAACGTGTTCCACGCCGTCTCGCTGTTCGATGAGGTTACCGTCCGGGCGGCTTCCTCGCGCCGACCGAGCCCGCCCGGCGGTGTCGGATCCGCCACCGGGGCCTTCGCCGGACTGACCGCGGGCGGCGCGCTGGGCTCCCACCTGTCCCGCGTGCCCCTGGACGGGTCCAACCTGGCCGCGCGCGCGGTGACCCTGCTGGCGGAGCGGACCGGCCGGGGCCGCCCGGTCACGGTCCACCTGGACAAGAGCATCCCGGTGGCGGGCGGAATGGCCGGGGGCAGCGCGGACGCCGCGGCCGCCCTGCTGGCCTGCGACCGCTTGTGGGGCTGCGGCCTGCCGCTGGAGGAGCTGCTCGGGTACGCGGCCGACCTGGGCAGCGACGTCCCCTTCGCGCTGCTGGGCGCCACCGCGGTGGGCACGGGCCGCGGTGAGCTCCTGCGGCCCGTGACCAGCCCGGGAAGGTTCCGCTGGGTCTTCGCCCTGTCTCCGCACGGCCTGTCCACGGCCGGGGTGTTCGCCGAGTACGACCGCATCCGCCCGGACGCCCCCGAGCCCCTGCCGGACCGGGTGCTGGCCGACGCGCTGGCCGGCGGCGACCCGGCGGCCCTGGGCGCCGCGCTGACCAACGACCTCCAGGAGGCCGCCCTCTCGCTGCTGCCGGAGCTGGAGCGCACCCTCAAGACCGGCGCCGGCGCGGGGGCGCTGGGCTCCCTGGTGTCGGGGTCCGGTCCGACCTGCGCCTTCCTGGTCGGCGGCGGCGAGGAGAAGGAGTCGGTCGTCGCGGAGCGGGAGGCCGCGGTGGTGGCGGCGCTGGAGGGCAGCGGGCTGTGCGAGCAGGTCGTGACGGCGTACGGGGACGTCCCCGGGGCCACCATCCTGTGACGTAAATCACCTACGGCTTTGCTGGCCGGAGGAGGTCCGCGCCGGTTGACCTCAACCTTTGTTGGGGTTCAACACTGGTGGACATGACCACCGCAACCGCCCTCTCGCGCTACGCCGACCTGCCCGCCCTCATCGGACTCATGGAGGGTGACGAGAAGCACAAGGGAGCGGCCCACTCCACGCTCGACATCGTGTGGGTCCTCTACGACCGCGTGCTGTCGGTCACCCCAGACACCGCCGACGACCCGGCCCGGGACCGCTTCCTGCTCTCCAAGGGGCACGGGCCCGCCGCCTTCTACGCCGTGCTCGCGGCCAAGGGCTTCCTGGACGTGCCGACGCTGCGCGGATGGACCGCCTTCGACTCGCCCCTCGGCCACCACCCGGACCGGCTGCTCGTCCCGGGCGCGGAGATCGGCAGCGGGTCGCTCGGCCACGGACTGCCCCTGGGGCTGGGCAGCGCGCTCGGCCTGCGCGCCCGGGGGATCCGCCGCCCCGACGGGACCGAACCCCGCGTCGTGGTGCTCGTCGGCGACGGCGAACTCGACGAGGGCAGCAACCACGAGGCCATCGCGGTCGCCGGACGGCTCGGCGTGGACAACCTCACCGTCGTCGCCGTGGACAACGCCTCGGCCAGCCACGGGTGGCCGGGCGGTATCGGCGCCCGCTTCGGGATCGAGGGCTGGGAGGCCCGCGACGTCTCCGGGCGCGACCACGACGCCCTGTACGGCGCGCTCACCCGCCCCCACCCCGGACGGCCGCTGGCCGTCGTCGCCCGCGTCCGTTCCTAGGAGAGCCCCATGCGTGACACCTTCGCCGCCACCGTCAACCGAGCCATGGACACCGACCCGCGCCTGACCGTCGTCCTGGCCGCCATCTCCGCGGGCATGTTCCGCGGCGCCGCAGCCCGACACCCCGGCCGGGTGGTCGACGTGGGTATCCGGGAGCAGGCCATGATCGGCGTAGCCGGGGGACTGGCGCTGACCGGGATGCGCCCGGTCGTGCACAGCTACGCGCCGTTCCTGGTGGAGCGGCCCTTCGAACAGCTCAAGCTGGACCTGGGCCACCAGGGCGTGGGCGCCGTGCTGGTGAGCATCGGCGGCTCCTACGACGCCGCGGAGGAGGGGCGCACCCACCAGGCGCCCGGAGACGTGGCCCTGCTCGACACCCTGCCGGGGTGGACCGTGTACGCGCCGGGGCACCCCGACGAGGTGCGCGCCGCGCTGGAGGCCGCACTGCCCGGCGAGCACCGCGTGTACGTGCGCCTGTCGGGGACCGCCAACCGCGCGGCGATGCCGCTGGACGGACGCCTCTGCGTCGTGCGCGCGGGCTCGCCGCGCTCCGCCGGGGTGGTGGTGGCGGTCGGGCCGATGCTGGACCGGGTGCTGGAGGCCACCGCCGACCTGGACGTGACGGTCGCCTACACGGCCACCGTGCGCCCCTTCGACCGCGAGGGGCTGAGCGCGCTCGTCGGCGCGGCGGGCAACGCCGACGTGCTGGTGGTGGAGCCCTATCTGAGCGGGACCTCGGCGCACGAGGTCGCCGCGGCGCTAGCCGACCGGCGCCACCGCCAGCTCGGCCTGGGCGTGGCGCGGGACCGCGAGGTGCGCGCCTACGGAACCCCGGCGCAGCACGCCCAGGCGCACGGACTGGACACCGGGGGCATCGCCGAGTCCGCCCGTGCGTTCTTCCTCGTCTGACCCGCTCGCCGTCGTGGCCGACCCCCTCGTGTGGCCCGCCCGCCTGTGCGGCCCGCGCCTCCGCGGCGGACGGGGGGATCAGCCAGACCCGCCCGGGGCCCTGCGTGGTGCGGCCCCGGGCGCCTCCCGCTACTTGACGGCGCCCATCGACAGGCCCCGCACCAGCTGGCGCTGGGCCGCCCAGCCCACCACCACGATGGGCAGCGACGCCATGACGGCCGCCGCCGCCAACTGCGCCACGAACAACCCCTCGCTCGTGATGAAGCCGGTCAGGAACACCGGGACGGTCGCGGCCCGGGCCGCGGTCAGGTTGACGGCGAAGAAGAACTCGTTCCAGGCGAAGATCATGCAGATCAGCGCGGTCGCCGCGATGCCCGGGGCCATCACCGGCATCATCACCGACCACAGCACGCGCGCCAGCCCGGCGCCCTCCACCCGGGCCGCCTCCACGATCGCCTTGGGCACCTCCAGGAAGAACGACCGCAGCATCCACACCGCGATGGGCAGGTTCATCGCCGTGTACAGCACCACCAGGGTCCACACGTTGTCCAGCATGGACAGGTGCGCGGCGGCGACGTAGATCGGCACCACGACCGCCACCACCGGCAGCATCTTCGTCGAGATGAAGAAGAACAGCACGTCCTGGGTCCGCTTGATCGGGGCCACCGACAGCGCGTAGGCGGCGGGCAGCCCGAGCAGCAGCACCAGGAGCGTGGACGCCAGGGTGGCGATCGCCGAGTTGCCCAGGTAGGGCAGGAAGTCCGCGCCCAGGACGGTGGTGAACCGGTCCAGCGTCGGCTGGAAGAAGAGCGTCGGCGGGTCGGTCGCCGCCTGGTTCTCCTCCTTGAACGCGGTCAGCACCAGCCACAGCACCGGGAACACGAACAGCAGTCCCACGGCCCACGTGAACGCGGTCAGGGCGGCGCTTCCCAGCCGGGCCCGGGAGCGGCCGGCCCGGCGCGGCGCGCGTGCGGCGACGGCGCCGCCTGCGGGTCGTTCGGGGGCTCGGGCGGTCACGATGTCGCCTCCTGTGCGTTCATGAACGTGCGGAAGATCAGCCGCAGGGCCAGCGTCGCCACGATGATGGTGCCGACCACCACCACGACGCCCATCGCCGCGGACTGGCCGATGTCGAACCCGAGGAAGGTCCGCTGGTAGACGTAGAAGGGCAGGTTGGAGCTGGCGGTGCCCGGTCCGCCCTGGGTCATCATGTAGATCGTGTCGAAGGTGTTGACCACGTAGACCGACCCCAGCAGCACGCCCAGCTCGATGTAGCGGCGCAGGTGCGGCAGGGTGATCCAGGCGAACATCTGCCACCGGGACGCGCCGTCGACCTGGCCCGCCTCCAACACGTCGGAGCCCTGGCTCTGGAGTCCCGCCAGCACCAGCAGCATCATGAACGGCGTCCACTGCCAGACCAGCGCGGCCACCACGGAGAACACCGGCGCCTGGGAGACCCAGTCGAACGACTCGACCCCGAACGGCGACAGCACGAAGTTCACCAGGCCGAACACCGGCTCCAGCATGATGTGCTTCCACAGCAGAGCCGTGGCCACGGGCAGGATCAGGAACGGGGTGATGACGAAGGTGCGCACCACGCCGCGCCCTCTGAACTTCCGGTCCAGCAGCAGCGCCAGCCCGATGCCCAGCAGCATCGCCACCACGACGCAGGAGCCGGTGATCAGCACCGTGTTCGCCGCCGCGCCCAGGAACTGCCGGTCGGTGAAGACCGCCGCGTAGTTGCCCAGGCCCACCCACGCCTGCGAGTCGGGCCGCAGCAGGTTCCACGAGCGCAGCGAGTACACGACCGTCGCCAGGAACGGCAGCTGCGTGACGACCAGCATGAACACCAGGGCGGGCAGGAGCGGGGCCCGGCGGACCCATCCGCCCCCGCCTCGGCTCCGCCTCGGCCGCTCGGGCGGCGTCGCCGCCGCGGGCGCCTCGCGCGCGGGCGCGGTCACAGCGCTCATCGGTCGTCCTCCTTGTAGGTCTCACCGACGACTTCGGCGTACTCCTGGCTCTGTTCGAGCGCCTGCTCGACGGTGATCTGCCCGGCCACGGCCGCGCTCAGCTGCTGGCTGACCCGGGTGCCCAGGTCCTGGAACTCGGGGATGGCGAGGAAGCCGATGCCCTCGTAGGGGACCGGGCGCGTGCCCGGGGCCTCGGGGTCCGCCTCCTGGATGCCCTGGAGCATGGGCTCGGCGTAGGCCCCGGCGACCTCCCGGTACTCGGGGACCTCGAACGTGGAGAGCCGGTTGCCGGGCGGCACCCGCTGCCAGCCGTACTCCTCGGCGACGGTGCGGACGTAGTCCTTGTCCGTCATCCACTCCAGGAACGCCCACGCCTCCTCCTTGTGCTCGGAGGTGGAGGGGATGCCCAGCGCCCAGGTGTAGAGCCAGCCGCCGTAGTCGTTCTCGGCCACCGGCGCCGCGGCGTAGCCGTTGAGCCCGGCCACGGTCGCCGAGTCCGGGTCCTCGATGGTGCTGACCATGGAGGTGGAGTCGTAGAACATGGCCGCCCGGCCCTGGGAGTAGCGGTTCAGGCAGTCCCCGAACCCGCTGTTGGCGGCGCCCGGCTGGCCGTGCTCCCGCGCCAGGTCCACGTAGAACTCGGCCGCGCGCCGGAACTCGGGGGAGTCGATCTCGGCGTTCCAGTCCTCGTCGTACCAGCGCCCGCCGAAGGTGTTCAGGACGCTGTTGAAGGGGCTCAGCACCTCGCCCCAGCCCGCGAGGCCGCGCAGGCAGATCCCCGAGACCCCCGGCTCCACGCCGTCGAGCTCGGCGGCCAGGTCCGCCACCTCCTCCCACGTGGGGTTCTGGGGCATCTCCACCCCGGCCTGCTCGAACAGGTCCTCGCGGTAGGCGAGGAAGGAGGACTCGCCGTAGAAGGGCACCGAGTACATGTCGCCCTCGTAGGACAGGTCCTCCCTGATAGAGGGGATGAAGTCCTCGTGGTCGTAGCCCTCGGCGGCGTCGATGGAGGGTTGCAGGTTCTCCAGCCAGCCGTACTCGGCCCACTGACGGGTCTCGTAGTTGCTGATCATGACGACGTCGAACTCGCCCCCGCCGGTGGCCACGGAGGTGGTGATCTTGGCGCGGGCCTCGTTCTCGGGCAGGGACACGAAGTCGATCGCGACGCCTGGGTGCTCCGCGCGGAAACGCGACTCCAAAGAGATCGCGTCCTGCATCTGCGGGTTGGACACGATCGCGACGGTCAGCCGGGTGGCGCCGTCCTCGGAGGGGAGGGCGCCCATCCCGGCGCACCCGGTGAGCAGCAGTCCGGCGGCGGCGACGGCGGTCGCCCGGACGGCGTAGGTGGTGTGCACTTCGCTGCCTTCCCGGGTCAGGCGGTCTCGTCGGGGACGATCTGGACCTTCACCCCGGTGCCCGCGCGCATCATGGCCAGCGCCTCGGGGAACTTCTCCAGGGGCAGGGCGTCGGTGAGCAGCGGAGCGGTGCGCACGGCGCCGGCGCTGATGAGGTCCACGGCCGCCCCGTAGCTGTTCAGCACGGCCATGGAGCCCACGACGGTGATCTCGTCGTTGTAGATCCGGAACGGCGACAGAGCCACGCGGGCGGCCTCGTCGGCGACCCCGAATACCAGCAGGCGCCCTCCACGCCTCAGCGAGTCGAAGGCCGCCTCGATGGCCGGGGGCGCGCCGGTGACGTCCACGGCGGCGTCGAAGCGCTCGTCGCCCAGTTCGGACGTGTCCGTCGCGGTGGCCGCGGCGCCGAGGTCGGCCGCGATGGCCAGGCGGCGGGTGTTGCGGTCGACCACGGTCACGCGGGCGCCGGAGTTCTGCAGAAGCTGCTGGAGGAGCAGGCCCATGGTCCCGGCGCCCACCACCAGGAAGCGCTCGCCGTTCTCCACCCCGATCCGCCGGACACCGTGGACGGCGCACGAGAGCGGCTCGACCAGGGCGCCCTCGCGCATGCTCACCGAGTCGGGCAGGCGGTAGCAGTTGGCTGCGGGGACGGCCACGTACTCGGCGAACGCGCCGTCCACGGTGTCGCCGATCGCGCCCCAGTTGGCGCACAGGTTGCCCCGCCCGGCGCGGCAGTACTCGCAGTGCCCGCAGAAGAGGGAGGGGTCCACGGCCACCCGGTCGCCCGGGCGCAGGTCACCCGGGGCGTTCTCGCCGACTGCCGTGACCGTTCCGGCGAACTCGTGCCCGGGCACCAGCGGGTAGGGGCTGGGCGGGAACTCGCCGTCGGCGATGTGCAGGTCCGTCCCGCAGATCCCGCAGGCTCCGACCCGGATCACCACGCCGTCGGCGGCGGGTTGCGGGTCGGGGCGGTCTCCGACGGTGACGGAGCCCGGTTCGGTGATGATGGCGGCACGCACGGTTGGAAACCTCCCGTTGGATGCTCATGTGAGCAACATGAGTCACAGATGTTTCGAACATTGAACGCCCATCGGAAACGTGCTGTCAATGGATCGGGCACATTCGAGTACACTCCTGCACGTATGAGCGATCAGCGTGGTGAGGTTCAGGAGACGGCCCCCAGCGGCCCCGCGGAGATGGTGCGGCTCGCCGCCATCGCCCGCAGGTTCTACCTGGACGGGCGGTCCAAGGTGGAGATCGCCGAGGAGTTCGGCCTGAGCAGGTTCAAGGTCGCCCGGGACCTGGAGACTGCCCGCAGCAGCGGGATCGTGCGCATCGACATCCGCCTGCCCGCCCGGCTGGACGGGGAGCTGTCCGAGCGCATGCGCGCGGCCTTCGGCCTGCGCCGGGCGATCGTCGTGGACGCCCTGGAGGATCCGCGGGACACGCGCCGGGCGCTGGGTTCGGTGGCGGCGCGGCTGCTGTCGGAGATCGTGCGGCCCGACGAGGTGCTGGGGCTGGCCTGGAGCAGGTCGCTCCAGTCGATGGGTCTGGACATGGTCGACCTGCCGCGCTGCACGGTCGTGCAGCTCAACGGCGTGCTGTCTGAGCAGGCGGAGGACGGCGGATCGGTCGAGACCGTGCGCCGGGCGGCCGCGCTCTCGGGCGGACCCGCGTACCCGATCTACGCGCCGCTCATCCTGCCGGACGCCGCCACGGCGGCGACGCTGCGCGCCGACCCGGGCATCGCCTCCGCGTTCGCGCACTTCGACCGCCTCACGACGGCCGTGGTGGCCATCGGGGGCTGGGACGAGCGCAACTCGACCGTCTTCCAGGCGCTGGACCCGGACTCGCGGGCGAGGTACACGGCGCTGGGCGTCTGCGCGGAGATGTCCGCCCAGTTGTTCGACGCCGACGGGCGCCAGGTGCACTCCGACCTGGACGAGAGGGTCATCAGCGTCCGGGCGGACCAGCTCCGCCGGGTGCCCGAGTTGGTGGCGGTCGCCGGAGCCGGGGACGAGGCCAAGGCCAGGGCGATCGGCGCCGCGTTGCGCAGCGGCCTGGTGTCCACACTGGTGACGGACGACGCGGTGGCCCGGCTGCTGCTCGACGGGGAGCAGCCGGAGCCTGGGTGAGGGCCGGCCGCCGCCCCGGGGGAGCGGCCGCGGTCAGCGCACCACGGCACTGCCGCCACAATGGATAGCGATGAATCTGGTCAATCTTCAGGACGTGTCCCTGGCCTACGGGCCGCTCGTACTCCTCGACAAGGTGTCGCTCGGCGTCGACGAGGGTGAGCGCATCGGCGTCGTCGGCCGCAACGGCGGCGGCAAGTCCACGCTCATCTCCGTGCTCTCGGGCATCACCGAGCCCGACTCCGGGCGGGTGGTGCACAACCGCGGGCTGCGCATCGGCTTCCTGCACCAGCGCGACACCTTCCCCGACTCCACTGTCGGGGAGTTCGTCCTGGGCGACCGGGCCGAGCACGAGTGGGCGGGCGACGCCCGCGTCCGCGACATCCTGCGCGGACTCCTCGGCGGCTGGGACCTGGACACCCCCATGAGCGGCCTCTCCGGGGGCGAGCGCCGCCGCTCCGGCCTGGCCCGGCTCCTGGTGGACGACCACGACCTCATCGTCCTGGACGAGCCCACCAACCACCTCGACATCGAGGGCATCGCCTGGCTCGCCGAGCACCTGCGCGCCCGTCCCGAGGCGCTCGTGGTCGTCACCCACGACCGCTGGTTCCTGGACGCCGTCACCACCCGCACCTGGGAGGTCGGGCGCGGCGCGGTCGAGCGCTACGAGGGCGGCTACGCAGCCTACGTCCTGGCCAAGGCCGAGCGCGAGCGCCAGGCGGCCGCCGCCGAGGAGCGCCGCCAGAACCTCATGCGCAAGGAGCTGGCCTGGCTGCGCCGCGGCGCCCCGGCCCGCACGTCCAAGCCCAAGTTCCGCATCGAGGCGGCCAACCAGCTCATCGCCGACGAGCCGCCGCCCCGCGACACGGTCGAACTGGTCAAGTTCGCCAGCTCCCGCCTCGGCAAGACCGTCATCGACCTCAAGAACGTGTCCGCCTCCGTACCCGACCGGACCCTGCTCGACCACCTCACCTGGCAGTTGGGCCCAGGCGACCGGGTCGGCCTGGTCGGGGTCAACGGCGCGGGCAAGTCCACCCTGCTCCGGATCCTGGCCGAGGAGCGCGAGCCCGACTCCGGCAGCGTGCGCACCGGCCGGACCGTCAAGCTCGCCCACCTGTCCCAGAACGTCGCCGAGCTCGACCCCGCCGCCCGCCCCCTCCAAGCGGTCATGGACGTGCGCGAGCACGTCACCATCGGCAAGCGCGACTACACCGCCAGCCAGATGCTGGAGCGGTTCGGGTTCCGCGGTGAGCGCCAGTGGACCCCCATCGGCGACCTGTCCGGCGGTGAGCGCCGCCGCCTCCAGCTGCTGCGCCTGCTCATGGACGAGCCCAACGTGCTGCTGCTGGACGAGCCCACCAACGACCTGGACATCGAGACGCTCACCGAGCTGGAGGACCTGCTCGACGGCTGGCCCGGCTCCCTGGTCCTGGTCAGCCACGACCGCTACTTCCTGGAGCGCATCACCGACCGCGTGCTGGCCCTGATGGGCGACGGCGGTCTGGCCTTCCTGCCCGGCGGCGTGGACGAGTACCTCCAGCGCCGCGCGGCCAGCGCGGGCGAGGCCACCGTGCCGCTGGGCGCCTCCGAGGCCGCCGCGGCCCAGGCCCCTGCGGAGCCGCCCGCGGTGTCGGCGGCCGAGCGGCGCGCCGCGCAGAAGGAGATGCAGCGCGTCGAGCGGCGAATGGACCGCATCGCCAAGCGCGAGGGGGAGCTGCACGAGCTGATGGCCGCCGCGGCCGAGGACTACACCCGGCTCGCCGAACTCGACGCCGAGGCCAAGGCCCTGGCAGCCGAGCGCGGGGAGCTGGAGGAGGTCTGGCTGGAGCAGGCCGAACTCGTCGGGGAGTGAGGCCGAGGCGCGGCTGACCGCGGAGGACGCCCGTCCGGAGCCCTCCGGACGGGCGTCCGGCCCGTTGGGGCGGTACGACTGGACCGGGACCCTTTCCTGAGAAAGAATCCGAGCCACGGCGGCGTGTGCTCCGAATACGTCGTGAAGCACCGCGCCGCGCGGTGGGCGTCGGCGCCCCGGCAAACGAGGAGATGGACGCGCATGAGCGACCTGGACGAGATCCCGGTGACCCTGATCGACGGACGCGAGACGACGTTCGGCGAGTGGTCCGGCAAGGTGAGGCTGGTGGTCAACGTCGCCTCTCGCTGCGGCTACACCCCGCAGTACGAGCGGCTGGAGAAGCTCCAGCACCAGTACGGCGACCGGGGGTTCACCGTGCTCGGCGTGCCCAGCAACCAGTTCCTCCAGGAGTTCGCCAGCGAGGAGAAGATCGCGGAGTACTGCTCGGCCACCTGGGGCGTCACCTTCCCCATGACGGCCAAGGCCAAGCTCAACGGCAAGCAGCAGCACCCGCTCTACGCGGCGCTCTCCTCGGCCGAGGACGAGGGCGGCAAGGCCGGGAAGGTCAAGTGGAACTTCGAGAAGTTCCTCGTCCTCCCCGACGGCGCCGTGCACCGCTTCCGCAGCTCGACCGAGCCCGACGACCCCAGGATCACCGCGCTCATCGAGAAGGCGCTCCCCGGCGACGCGGGGTAGCCGGAGCCGCCACGCCCCCCCGGCGGCCCGCCCGCAACGCGGCCGCCGGGCCCGGCCGGGTCACCCGGCCCGGTCCACCTGCCGGGCGAAGACGGCGGCGATCTCGCGGGCGCCCTCCTCGTTGGGGTGGATGTCCGGACCCCGCTCGCCGTTGCACATCCACGTCAGGTCGCAGACGTTCTGGAGGTTGGCGGGCAGCCCGGTCCCACTGCCCCGGGGCACCTCCTGGTTGGTGGACTCGAAGACCGAGTCCACCTCCGCCACGTCGATCCCCTCCGCCCGGTATGCCTCGGCGATCGTCCCGTTGACCTCCAGCAGGATGTCCACCGCCTCCTCGGCCAGACCCCCGCGCGCCTCGGTCTCGGGGAAGAGCTCCTCGGCCTCCTCCGCCGCCGCGGTCGCCTGCTGGGCGGGGTCCCCGTCCAGCAGCAGGAAGGCCAGGAACGGGTTGTAGTAGGTCATCCCGATGATCTGCGTGTCCGGCCCCGCCGCCTCGCGGAGCCGCTCGGCGATCTCGGGGGTCTCCTCCCGGAGCCGGTCCAGGCCCTCCTCCACGCACCCGCGGTCGATGTCCACGTCCCCGGAGTCGGGCGCCCGCCCCTCGGGGGAGTTGATCCCCCGCACGCAGCGGGTGAAGTTGTTGGCGCCGACGGTCAGCGTCACCAGGTCCACCTCGCCCTCGTGCTCGGCCAGGAAGGCCTCGGCCTCCTCCAGTTGCGAGCCGTGCTCGTAACGCGGGTCGCAACCGGGCAGGCCGCCCTCCTTGAAGGTGGTGGTGTCCTCGCCCGCGCACCCCATCCGCTCGTGCCGCAGGCCCGGGCGCTCCTCCTTCAGGGTGCGGTACAGGACGTCGGTGTAGCCCTCGGAGGTCTCCACCGGCTCGCCGTCGGCGTCGGGCTGCACGCCCACGCTGATCGAGTCGCCCAGCGACAGGTAGCGGCCGCCCGGGTCCGCCCCGCCGTCCTCGGCGCCGCCGCCAGCGCCCCCGCCACCGCTGCCCGAGCACCCCGCGACCAGCACGGCCGCGGCCGCCGCGGCCATCCAACGGACCCGCACGTGTCCCCCCGAACGATCGACTGCGCGTACCGGGGCTGCACTACCCCGGGGCGCGCGGTTCTCACGCGCTGCCGCCGTGCGGCTTCCGACACACGGCGGCGGACCCGCCTCCGGGGGCGGAGGAGGGGTACGCGCCGGTCAGCGGACCCGTTCGGCGGAGACGGACGCGACCTCCCGCGCGCCCGCCCCGTCGGTGCGGACGTCCGGACCCCGGCGGGAGACGGGTGCAGCCCGGCGCCTAGCCCTGCTGGGCCCCGGGCCCCCTGTCCAGGGGCGCCAGGAGGCGTCTCAGCAACGAAGCCAACTGTTCGCGGTCGCCGTCGGCCATCGGCGCCAGCAGGGTCTCCTCGTAGCTCAGGAGCGACCTGAGGGCCGCGTCGATGCGCTCGGCGCCCTGCTCGGTCAGCCGGACCAGGACCCCGCGCTTGTCGGCCGGGTCGGGGCGGCGCCGCACGAGCCCGGCCGCGGCCAGCCGGTCCACCCGGTTGGTCATGGTCCCCGAAGTCACCAGGGTGGCGCGCAGCAGCCGCCCGGGGCTCAGCTCGTACGGGGGACCGGAGCGGCGCAGTTCGGCGAGCACGTCGAACTCCCAGGGCTCCAGGTCGTGCTCGGTGAAGACGGTGCGCCGGGCACGGTCCAGGTGGCGCGCGAGCCGCGACACCCGGCTGAACACCTCCAGCGGCGTCACGTCCACGTCGGGGCGTTCGGAGCGCCACGCCTCGATCAGCCCATCCACCTCATCGCGCATGGGGACAGCTTATCTCTTGACATCAAGATAGTGGGGCGGGTATGCCGCGCACACCCGCCCCGCAGGTCGAGAGGACCGCCCCGCGTCAGCCCGGCCCGCGCTTGCCCGGGCGCAGCCTCGGCTTCGGCTCCAGGCTCGACAGCCCGTTCCAGGCAAGGTTGACCAGGTGCGCGGCGACCACCTCGCGCTTGGGCCTGCGCACTTCCAGCCACCACTGGCCGGTCAGGGCCCACATCCCCACCAGGGCCTGGGCGTACATGGGGGCGAGCGCCGGGTCGTAGCCCCGTTCGGCGAACTCGTCGACCATGATGTGCTCGACCTGGCTGGCGATGTCGTTGAGCAGGCTGGCGAAGCTTCCCGTGCCGGAGGCCGCGTGCGAGTCCCGGGTCAGCACCCGGAACCCCACGGTGTTCTCCTCCACGTACCGCAGCAGGGCCAGGGCCGCGTTCTCGATCTTGCTCCGGGCGCCTTCGGCGGAGAGGGCCTCGCCCATCATCGCCAGGAGGGTGCGCATCTCACGGTCGACCACGACCGCGTAGATGCCCTCCTTGCCGCCGAAGTGCTCGTACACCACGGGTTTGGACACACCGGCCCGCGCGGCGATCTCCTCGACGGAGGCCGCGTCGAACCCGCGTTCGGCGAACAGTTCCCGTCCGATCTCCACGAGCTGTTGCCGACGCTCCTTGCCCGTCATGCGCTTGCGGCGCACACGGATCTTCTGATCGCTGTCGGCTGCTCCCATGATGGCTACCGATCCTAGATGCTGACCCGCTTGGCGGCGAGTCGTTCGTTGTTGGGCCAGCGGACCTTGGAGGCCCAGCCGAACTTCTCGAAGAACCAGATGACGCGGGCGGAGATGTCGATCTGGCCCTTGAGCACGCCGTGGCGGGCGCAGGTGGGGTCGGCGTGGTGCAGGTTGTGCCAGGACTCGCCGAAGGACGGGATGGCCAGCCACCACACGTTGCGGGAGCGGTCGCGCACCTCGAAGTTCTCCTCGCCGATGGTGTGGCAGATGGAGTTGATCGACCAGGTGACGTGGTGCAGCAGCGCGACGCGGACCAGGCTGGCCCAGAAGAAGGCGGTGAACGCGCCCCACCAGGACATGGTGACCAGACCGCCGATGAGCGCCGGGGCGCCCAGGGAGAAGAGCACGATCGGCGCGAACAGCTTGTCGACCAGGACGATGTCCTTGTCCTTGAGCAGGTCGGGCGCGAAGCGGCGCGGCGAGGTCTTCTTGTCGTCCAGGTACATCCACGCCATGTGCGCGTAGTACAGGCCCTTGGCGACCGACCTCCAGTCGTCGCCGAAGCGCCACGGCGAGTGCGGGTCGCCCTCGGCGTCGGCGTACTTGTGGTGGCGGCGGTGGTCGGCGACCCACTTGATGACGCTGCCCTCGATGGCCAGCGAACCGGCGACGGCGAGCGCGATGCGCAGCGGGCGCTTGGCCTTGAACGAGCCGTGCGTGAAGTGGCGGTGGAAGCCGACCGTGATGCCCAGGCCGCTGATCAGGTAGAAGACCGAGGCGATGGCGATGTCGGTCAGGGACAGGCCCCAGCCCCAGAAGAAGGGCAGCGAGGCCAGCAGGGCGATCAGCGGCACGAACACGAACGCGAAGACCGTGTACCGCTCGGCCCTGCCGCGCGGCTCGGGCTCGTACTCGGGGATCGCCTCGCGCTTGGGCTCTGTGTTCTTGGTCGGTAGCTCGGGAGCAGCGGTCATGGTTCTTCCTCGCCGTCGGGCAGTCGGTCGTCGTCACGGTCAGGACGGCGTCCGAACGGCACCGAAGTGACCGCCGCGACGACCCAACCTATTCCTACGTAACCGTAACCTACGATGCCGTAGGTTTGGCAAGCCCTCCCTGAAAGGCGCTATGTTGGTGGCTGGCGCACGGGTGGCGTGGTCCACCCCGCGCGTTCCCGGATGATGTAATCGGCAGCATGTGGGGTTTTGGTCCCCATCGTCCAGGTTCGAGCCCTGGTCCGGGAGCCCTTCCGGCGTCCCCCGCGCGCACCCGCGCGCTCCTCCGCGCGCCGCGCGTCCCCGCGGATGCGCACGTGCCCGTCCGGAGCGGCGCATCTCACACCGGGCCCGAGGAAACCGCCGCCACAGGCGCGGTGCGGCCGACCGCCGCCCACCCCCGCGTCACGCGCCCGTGGGGCGCCGGTGACGCACATGTATCCTTCCCATGTCGGCCGCTGGTCATCCGACGGCCGCCCGTGCGGCATGCGGGTCGCGCCGCCGAGGGGTGAGCCGACATCTCAGCCACCAGCTACCACGAGGGACTCCTCAGTGAGCGTGAACCGTCCGGCTGCCGTCATCGTCCTCGCGGCGGGCGAGGGCACCCGAATGAAGTCGAAGCTTCCCAAGGTCCTCCACGAGCTCAACGGCCGCAGCATGCTCGGCCACGTGCTCGCGGCGGCGCGGGAACTCGACCCCCAGCACGCGGTCGTGGTCGTCGGCCACGCGCGCGAGCAGGTCAGATCCCATCTGGAGGAGATCGCCCCCCAGGCCGCCACCGCGGTCCAGGAGGAGCAGAACGGCACCGGCCACGCCGTGCGCATGGCGATCGAGGACCTGGCCGCCAAGGGCGTCAAGCTCAGCGGCACCGTGGTCCTGACCTGCGGAGACACCCCCCTCCTGCGCGGTTCCACGCTCGCGGAGCTCGTCGCGGCCCACGACCAGGAGGGCAACGCAGTCACCGTGCTCTCCGCGCGCGTACCCGACCCCCACGGTTACGGCCGCATCGTCCGCGACGCCGACGGCGACTTCACCGGCATCGTCGAGCACGCCGACGCCACCCCCGAGCAGCACGCGATCGACGAGATCAACTCGGGCATGTACGCCTTCGACGGCGCACTGCTGTCCGAGGTCGTCCAGCGCCTGTCCACCGACAACGCCAAGGGCGAGGAGTACGTGACCGACGCGGTCTCCCTGCTGCGCGGCGACGGCCACCGGGTCGGCGCCTGGGCGGCGGACGACTGGCACGAGGTCCGGGGCGTCAACAACCGCGTCCAGCTCTCCGAGGCCCGCCGCGTCCTCAACGACCGGCTGGTCAACGGGCACATGCTCGCCGGGGTCACCGTCGTGGACCCCGCCACCACCTGGGTGGACGCCCGGGTCACCATCGGCCGCGACACCGTGATCGAACCGGGTACCCGACTGCTGGGCGCCACCTCCGTCGGCGAGGGCGCCGTGGTCGGCCCCCGCGCGGACCTGAGGGACACGGTCGTCGGCGCGGGCGCCTCGGTGCGCGAGACCACGGCGGACCGGGCCGAGATCGGCCCCGGGGCCTCCGTCGGCCCCTACACCTACCTGCGGCCGGGCACCCGCCTGGCCGAGCGGTCCAAGGCCGGAGCCTTCGTCGAGGTCAAGAACTCGAACGTCGGCGCCGAGTCCAAGATCCCGCACCTGACCTACGTGGGCGACGCGGACATCGGCGTGGGCAGCAACATCGGCTGCTCCTCCGTGTTCGTCAACTACGACGGGGTCAACAAGTCCCGGAGCGTCATCGGCGACCACGTCAGGATCGGCAGCGACAACACCATCGTCGCACCGGTCCGCGTGGGCGACGGCGCCTACTCCGGGGCGGGGACCGTGGTCCGCGACGACGTGCCGCCCGGTGCCCTCGCCGTCTCCGAGGGGCACCGCCAGCGCAACGTCGAGGGCTGGACCCGGCGCAAGCGCCCGGGCACGCCCTCCGCCGAGGCGGCGGAGCAGGCCGATCGGCGCAGAGCCGACGACAAGCAGTGACTGTGGGGGAGAAACACGTGACCGGGATGAAGGCCACCGGCCAGAAGAACCTGATGCTCTTCTCGGGGCGCACGCACCCGAGCCTGGCCGAGGAGGTCGCGAAGGAACTGGGGATCGACGTGGTCCCCACCCGGTTCGACACCTTCGCCAACGGTGAGATCTTCGTCCGCTACCTGGAGTCGGTGCGCGGCTCGGACGCGTTCGTCATCCAGTGCCACTCCGACCCGATCAACGAGTCCATCATGGAGCAGCTGATCATGGTGGACGCGCTCAAGCGCGCGTCCGCCAAGAGGATCACCGTGGTGACCCCGTTCTTCGGCTACGCCCGCCAGGACAAGAAGCACCGCGGCCGCGAGCCCATCTCGGCCCGCCTCATGACCGACCTGTTCCGCACCGCGGGCGCGGACCGGATGATGGCCGTCGACCTGCACACGGACCAGATCCAGGGCTTCTTCGACGGCCCGGTGGACCACCTGTTCGCGCTGCCGATACTGGCCGACCACATCGCCGGCCGGGTCGACCAGTCCGAGATCACCGTGGTCTCCCCGGACGCGGGCCGGGTGCGCACCGCCGACCGCTGGGCGGACCGCCTCGGCGCCCCGCTGGCCATCATCCACAAGCGCCGCGACCCGGACGTCGCCAACCAGGTCCGGGTGCACGAGGTGGTCGGTGAGGTCAAGGGCCGCGTCTGCGTGCTGGTGGACGACATGATCGACACCGGCGGCACCATCGTCAAGGCCTCCGAGGCCCTGTTCGAGCAGGGCGCGGCCAAGGTCCTGGTGGCCGCCACGCACGGCGTGCTGTCCGGTCCGGCCGCCGAGCGCCTCCAGAACTCGCGGATCTCCGAGGTGGTCATCACCAACTCGCTGCCCGTTCCGGAGGAGCGCTCCTTCGAGAAGCTGACCCAGCTCTCGATCGCGCCGCTGGTGGCCCGCGCCATCAGCGAGGTCTTCACCGACGGCTCGGTCACGAGCCTGTTCGAGTAGACGTCGGGGGACGCGTCCCCCCGCCCGGGACCTCCCGAGGCCGCCCCGCCGGGCCGCCGCGGGAGGTCCCCGTCGTTCACGGCCCGCCTGCGGGACCGTGTCCGGCGGACAGGGCGCGTCCCGGGGCGCCGCAGACGCTCTCCGGTGCGCTGACCGGCGCTTTCCGGGCTGGGCGGGCCCTGGCGCGTGCCCCGGGCGCCGGCGGCCGTCTGGAGGGCCGGGGCCGCGCCCGCCGCCGGGCGGTCCCCCCTCGCGGGCGTCCGCGCGGAGGCCCGCCCGGCGGCGGGTTTCTCTGGGGGCTTGTCCGGACCGGGGAGGGAATCGCGGGCCATGTTCGGAGTCGTCGGCGAAGCCATTAGACTTGACCGAGTGTCCCCGTGCCCAGGCGGAGCCCTAAGAAGGCTGCGCTCGGAAGGCGGGCAGGGGTGCGCGACGAGCGTTCCCGGGCCGGGCGGGTCCGGTGACGGCTCGCCGGGCACGCCTGGAACCAGGGCGGTCGCGTCCCTGCCTGAGGGCAGTCCCCGCCGCATTCCCCGCCAAGGGCGGGAATCGTTCGTGCTACTGGAGCCGTGTTCCCCGTTCTGCGGGGTTGAACCCGAGGAGTTTTGTCGTGTCCGAGGTACGTATCGCTGCCGAGCCCCGCACGGAATTCGGCAAGGGCGCCTCTCGTCGCGCCCGCCGCGCGGGTAAGGTGCCGGCCGTCCTCTACGGCCACGGCACCGAGCCCCGCCACCTGAACCTGCCGGGCCACGATCTCATGCTCGCCCTGAAGACCCCCAACGTCCTGATCCGCCTCGACGGCCTGGACAAGGACAACCTCGCCCTGCCCAAGAGCGTGCAGCGCGACGCCATCAAGGGCTTCCTGGAGCACATCGACCTGCTGGTCGTCTCCAAGGGCGAGAAGGTCGAGGTCGAGATCCCGGTCAACCTGATCGGTGAGGTCAAGGCCCCGGGTGTGCTCACCCAGGAGCTCGTCACCGTGGCCGTCGAGGCCGAGGCCACCCACATCCCCGAGGGCGTCGAGTTCGTCGTCGAGGACCTGGAGATCGGCGCCGCGCCGACCGCCGCCGACGTCAAGCTGCCCTCCGGCGTCACTCTGGCCACCGACCCCGAGGCCATCCTGCTCACCGTCTCCGCCCCGCGCGTGGAGGAGGAGCCGGAGACCAGCGAGGAGGCCGCCCAGGCCGCCGAGGGCGAGGGCGGCGAGGCCGCCCAGGAGGCCGCCGCCGAGTAGGCGTTCACAGGCCACACACGGCGACGCGCGGTCTCCCTGCAGGGGCCGCGCGTCCGTCGTGTCAGCCGCCGTCCCGGTAGGGTCGTGCCCCATGGGCGACTGGTTGGGCAGGCTGTTCGGCGGCAGGGGCTCCGGCGCGCGCGGCGCCGGGGACGCAAGCGTCGGCGGAGAGAACGAGGACATGGCCGATACCGAGCGCTGGCTCGTCGTGGGGCTGGGCAATCCCGGGCCCAAGTACGCCGGGAACAGGCACAACGCCGGATTCCTGGTGGTGGAGGCGCTCGCGGGCGGCGAGCGCTGGAAGGCGCACAAGGCGCACGCCGAGGTGGTGGAGACCCGTCTGGACGGCGTCCCCGTGGTGCTGGCCAAGCCGCGCAGCTTC
The DNA here is from genome assembly GCF_001029525.1 of Nocardiopsis sp. RV163. Lineage (NCBI taxonomy): Bacteria > Bacillati > Actinomycetota > Actinomycetes > Streptosporangiales > Nocardiopsidaceae > Nocardiopsis > Nocardiopsis sp. RV163. The sequence continues at coordinate 20,044 of NZ_LEKI01000063.1, forward strand.
ATGAACCTGTCGGGCGGCCCGGTCTCCGGCCTGGCCCGCTTCTACAAGGTCCCCATCGAGCGGATCGTCGTGGTGCACGACGAGATGGACATCGACTTCGGTGCGCTCAAGCTCAAGAAGGGCGGCGGGCCGGGCGGGCACAACGGCCTGAAGTCGATGACCTCGTCCCTGTCCAGCCCGGACTACATCCGTGTGCGCTTCGGGGTGGGCCGCCCGCCCGGCCGGATGGACCCGGCCGCGTACGTGCTCAAGGACTTCTCCTCCACCGAGCGGGCCGAACTCGACCTCAACGTCGAACGCGCGGCCGACGCGGTGCGCACGGTGCTCACCGAGGGCTTGGGCCGGGCGCAGAACATCTACCACACCGCCGCCTGACCTTCGGGGGGCGGGCGGCGGCGCCGCGCCCGGCTACTCGCCGTGGCCCGGACGGGGAGGGCGGCCCGGACCGTCGTCCCCGGCCTCCCGCAGGAGCGACCTCAGGGTGAAGTAGGCGGGTTTGCGGTCGAAGTCCCCGTCCATGACGGTCGCCGCTCCCTCGCCCTCGAAGAACACCGGCACCCACGAGTACTTGTCGGTGAAGCCCCAGATGGTGAAGGAGTCGCAGCCCTCCACCCCGAGGCAGGCCTCCAGCGCCCGGCCGTAGTAGTCGGCCTGCCGCTCCAACTGCTCCCCGGTCGGCTGCCCGCCCCCGGGAACGTCCATGCGCACGTCCACCTCGGTCAGCGCCGTGCCCAGGCCGAGGTCGTCGAAGCGCCGGAGGTTCTCCTCCAGGCCGGACGGGAACCCGTACCGCATGCTCAGGTGCGCCTGGGCGGAGAACCCGTGCACTGGCACGCCGTCCGCCAGCAGTTCCTGGACCAGCGCGTGGTAGGCGTCGCTCTTGGCGTTGACGTCCTCGACGCCGTAGTCGTTGAAGTACAGCTCCGCCGAGGGGTCGGCCTCGTGCGCCCAGCGGAAGGCGTCGGCGATGATCCCCGGCCCGAGCTCGCGGATCCAGATGTTGTCCTCGGTGCGCAGCTCCCCCGACTCGTCGAAGACCTCGTTGGCCACGTCCCACTGCGAGATCCGGCCCTCGTAGCGGCCGACGACGGTGGTGATGTGGTCGTGCAGGATCTCCCGCAGCTCCTCGTCGGTGAAGTCGCCCTCCTCCAGCCACTCCGGGTTCTGGCTGTGCCACAGCAGGGTGTGTCCGCGCACGTCCTGGCCGTGGCGCTCGGCGAAGTCCACGATCCTGTCGGCCATCCCGAACGCGTACTCGCCCTGTTCGGGGTGGATGTACTCCCACTTCATCTGGTTCTCGGGGGAGACCGAGCTGAACTCCCGGGCCAGGATCCGGCGGTAGCGCCGGTCCGAGGTGAAGGGGTCGGGGTAGTCCTGGTCCACGTGGTGACCGCCGCCCGCGACGGCGGTGCCGATGACCAGGCCCTCGGGCGCGGCCCAGCGCAGCGTGCCCGGTTTCGCGTCGTGCCGGTGGTGGTGCGGCGGCCGGTGGCCGCCGCCGTGGTCGTGTCCGGGGGCGGCGGCCGCGGGGGCGGCCAGTGGGACCGCCAGCGCCGTCGCGGCGAGGACGGCGGTGACGAGGCGGAGCGGCTTCATGGGGGGATCTCCGATCTGGCGACCGACGGGAAGTTCCGGAAAATTCCGTAACATACGAAGGTCCATGGACCCTAGGTCGTCACCGGACGCAGCGTCAAGATCCCGTCTCGGCGCTGTCGCCCCGCCAGCTGTGCTCGTACTCTGGGTGAGCACGAAGGAGGACCATGTCCGACACCCCGTCCCGAGACGTCACGATCTCCGCCATCGCCGAGGAGGCGGGCGTCTCCGCGCCGACGGTCTCGCGCGTGCTCAACGGCCGGGGCGACGTCGCCCCCGCCACGCGCGAGCGCGTGGAGAGCCTGATCCGCGCCCACGGCTACCGGCGTCGCGGGAGCCGGCCCCGGGAGCGCGTCGGCCTGCTCGACCTCGTCTTCAACGACCTGGACAGCCCGTGGGCCGTCGAGATCATCCGCGGCGTGGAGGACGCCGCGCACGAGAGCGGTACCGGCATCGTGGTGTCGGCCATCCACCGCCGGGTCAGCTCCACCCGCCAGTGGCTGGAGAACGTGCGCTCGCGCGCCACCGACGGGGCGATCCTCGTGACCACGGACCTGGACCCCGAGCTGCGCGAGGAGCTGCGGGAGCTCCACGTGCCCGCCGTGGTCGTGGACCCGGTGGGCGTCCCGGACCTGGACACGCCCACGGTCGGCGTCACCAACTGGGCCGGGGGCCTCAGCGCGACCGAGCACCTGATCCACCTCGGCCACCGGCGCATCGCCTTCGTCGCCGGGCGCCCCGAGCTGTGGTGCAGCCGGGCCCGGCTCGACGGCTACCGGGCGGGCCTGGAGACGGCGGGGCTCGCGGTCGACGACGAACTGGTCGTGCCGGGGGAGTTCGGCTACGAGTCCGGCTTCCGGGCGGGGGAGCGGTTGTTCGACCTCGCCGAGCCGCCCACGGCCGTGTTCGCGGCCAGCGACCAGATGGCGCTGGGCGTCTACGAGGCGCTGCGCCGCCGCGGCCTGCGGGTGCCCGCCGACGTCAGCGTGGTCGGCTTCGACGACCTGCCCGAGGCGCGCTGGTCCTCGCCGTCCCTGACCACCGTGCGCCAGCCGCTGTCGGACATGGGCAGGCTCGCGGTGCGCACCGTGCACCGCCTGGTGCAGCGCGAGATCATCGAGAGCCCGCGGGTCGAGCTGGCCACCGAACTCGTCGTGCGCGACAGCACCGCCCCGCCTCCGTGAGGGGCGAGGGGAGGGGTGTCGGCGTTGACGCCCAGGTTCGGCTCTCCTTAGGCTAATTTCACCGGAATATTCCGGAAATCCCCCAGGCTACGCGCCAAGGAGAACTGCGTGACCACCACTCCCCGAGGAAAGACCGCGTCCTCCGCCCGCGCCCGGCGGGGCCTGGCCGTCGCCGTGGTCGGCGCACTGATCCTGCTCGGCGGCTGGAACGCCGGCGTCGCCGCCGAACCGGAGCCCGACGCCGGGGACTGGGTCGGCACCTGGGCGGCCGCGCCCACCGCCGCGCCCGCCGCGGCCACCCCGGTCCTGCGCGACGAGACCGTCCGGCAGGTCGTGCGCACCAGCGTCGGCGGCGACCGGCTGCGCCTGCGCCTGACCAACGAGTTCGGGGAGAGCGCTCTGCGCCTGGGCCGGGTGCGCGTGGCCCTGCGCGCGGGCGACTCCGGCACCGGCATCGACCCGGCCACCGACCGCGCCGTCACCTTCGGCGGCCGTACGTCGGTGACCGTCCCGGCGGGCGCCCCCGTGGTCAGCGACCCGGTGCCGCTGGAACTGCCCGCCCGCTCCGACCTGGTCGTGAGCATCCACCTGCCGGAGGAGACGCCGGTGACCACCCTGCACGCCTCCTCCTTCCAGGAGAACGCGGTGGCCGCGGGCGACGTCACCGGCGACACGTCCGTCGAGGCGACCCGCACGTTCACCCAGTGGCACTTCCTGTCGGGGGTCAGCGTGCGGTCGCGCACGCGGCTGGCCGACGCGGTCGTGGCCCTGGGCGACTCCATCACCGACGGCTCCGAGACCGAGGTCAACGCCAACCACCGGTGGCCGGACCTGCTCGCCCGGCGCCTGCCGCACACCGGCGTGCTCAACTCCGGGATCGGGGGCAACCGCCTGCTCCACGACCCCAACCCGCCCGAGGGCGGCGACGCCGAGGACTTCGCGGCCTTCTTCGGGCAGAGCGCCCTGCGCCGCTTCGACCGGGACGTGCTGGCGCAGCCGGGCGCGGGCCACGTCATCGTCCTGCTGGGGGTCAACGACCTGGGCCACCCCGGAACCGTCGCCCCGGTGTCGGAGGCCGTCACGGCCGAGGAGGTCATCGGCGCCCACCGCCAGATCATCGCCCGTGCCCGCGCGGCCGGGCTGCGGGTCTACGGCGGCACCGTCCTGCCGTTCTGGGGCGACACCCTCGGGTTCCACACCCGGGAGAACGAGGCCAAGCGCCAGGCGGTCAACGCGTGGATCCGCACGAGCGGGGAGTACGACGCGGTCATCGACTTCGACGAGGTGACGCGCGACCCGGACGACCCGCGGAGCCTGCTGCCCGCCTACGACAGCGGCGACGGTTTGCACCCCAACGACGCCGGTATGGCCGCCATGGCCGACGCCGTGCCGACCCGGCTCTTCGGCCCGGACCGGGATGGCTAGCCGGACCGGGAGGGGGAGGGCCGGCCCGTGACCGGTCCCGGGGCGGCCGCCACCGGCCCCCTCCGAGCAGCACGGGTTCCGGCTGTGCCCTCCGCGCGGTCACCGGTGTCCCGATCAGGTCACCTCCGCGTGACCGCACGGATCTCGGCACAGACACATTCCTGTGTTGAACAGGCCTTCTTGCCCAACAGGCCACAACACCGCGCGACTTTTCCACTACTTTTGGTTACTGTTCGGGGCGTTGGTCTCCGCGCCCGACGCACCTGCCCCGCTCACGTCCTCAGAGTGCTCTCCCATGGTGCGCGGAGCGATGCCGTGTGAGCTGCAACAGTCGTGGGTCTTGGGGGAGTGTACGTGGTCACAACCAGCCGGACGGAGACCGTCCGCGAACAGTCGGCGCGGATCGCGGTCAGCCCCGGAGCCCCCGGAGACCCGGGCACTCCAGGAATCCCCGCCGCCGAGGTCGCCCCCGGGCGGCGCGCGGCGGTCGCCCCCGGCGGCGGGGCCAGCGGCGCCTGGGTGCGCCCCTACGTCGTGAGCCTGGTCGGCCTGGACCTGGCCGCCGCCCTGACGGCCACCCTCAGCGGCACGGCGGTCCGCTTCCCCTCCGCCCTGGGAGCGGCCACCACCCTGCCCTACCTGACCCTCTCCCTCCTGCTGCCCCCCGCGTGGATCCTCTTCGTCTACCTGGGCGGCGGCTACGCCCGCCGCTTCATGGGAGTGGGCACGGAGGAGTACCGCCGCGTCGCCACGGCCGGGATCGCCCTCGCCGCCACCGTCGCCGTCGGCGCCTACGCCCTGCGCTTCGACCTCGCCCGCGGTTACGCGCTCGTCACCCTGCCGCTCATCCTCCTGCTCACCCTCGGCCTGAGGTACGCGCGCCGCAAGGCCCTGCACCGGCGCCGCGGCTCCGGCCAGTGCATGAGCCGGGTCGTGGTCGTCGGCTACCGCGTGGCCGTCCGCGACCTGATCCGCCGCTTCCGCGGCGAGGTCTACCACGGCATGCGCGTGGTGGGCGTGTGCCTGCCCCGGGAGGAGGCCGCCTCCGGTCCGGGCGCCGACGAGGTGGAGGGCTGCCCGGTCCTGGGCACCTTCACCGGCGCGGCCGAGGCCGCGGCCCTGGCCGGGGCCGACACCGTCGCGGTCCTGGCCTGCCCGGAGATGGGCGGGGCCGAGCTGCGCCGCCTGGCCTGGCGGCTGGAGGAGACCGGCACCGACCTCATCGTCGCCTCCGCGCTCATGGACGTGGCCGGGCCGCGCACCTCCATCCGGCCGGTCGCGGGGCTGCCCCTGCTGCACGTGGAGCACCCCGAACTCGTGGGCGCGCGCCGCGTCCTCAAGGGCGCCTTCGACCGCTGCGCCGCCGCACTGGCCCTGGTGGTGCTGTCGCCGCTGTTCCTGGCGCTGTGCGTCCTCGTCCGGGCCGAGGGCGGCGGTCCCGCCCTCTTCACCCAGACGCGCGTGGGCAGGGGCGGGGGCGAGTTCACCGTCTACAAGTTCCGTACGATGGTCGTGGGGGCCGAGGCGTTGAAGGCGATGCTCCAGCCCCGCAACGAGCACGAGGGCGTGCTGTTCAAGATGCGTCGCGACCCCAGGGTGACGGCCGTGGGGGCCTGGCTGCGCCGGTACTCGCTCGACGAGCTCCCCCAGCTCGTCAACGTGGTCCGGGGGGAGATGTCGCTCGTCGGCCCGAGGCCCCCGCTTCCGGAGGAGGTCGCCCGCTACGGGGACGACGTCCGCCGCAGGTTGGTGGTCAAGCCGGGTATGACGGGTCTGTGGCAGGTGAGCGGCCGCTCCGACCTCTCCTGGGAGGAATCGGTCCGCCTCGACCTGCGGTACGTGGAAAACTGGTCGCTGACACTGGACGTCCAGATCTTGTGGAAGACGTGGTCAGCGGTGATCCGTGGGGCGGGAGCATACTAGCCGGTGAATAACATCCGAAACGATCATGAGGTGGCCCGCGACCTGGCCAGCGAGGCGGGGCAGCTCCTGCTGCGCCTGCGCGCCCGGCACGGTTTCGCCGAGCCCGACGTCCTGCGCACCCTGGGGGACCGGACCTCCCACGAGTTCCTGTTCTCCGCGCTGGGACGGCTGCGGCCCAGCGACGCCGTCCTCTCCGAGGAGGGCGCCGACGACCCCGCGCGGCTCAACGCGCGCCGGGTGTGGATCATCGACCCCCTCGACGGCACGCGCGAGTTCGCCGAGGCCGGGCGCACCGACTGGGCCGTGCACGTGGCGCTGTGGGAGAACGGCGAGCTGGTCGCGGGCGCGGTGGCGCTGCCCGCCCAGGGCAGCACCCTGTCCACGGTCGACCCGCCCTGGCTGCCCGAGGAGCGTCCCTCGGACCAGCGGCTGCGCATCACCGCCAGCCGGACCCGGCCCCCGGCCTTCGTCCAGAGGATGGCCACCCAACTGGGGGCCGAGGTGGTCCCGATGGGCTCCGCGGGCGCCAAGATCTGCGCGGTGCTGCTCGGCATCGCCGACATCTACGTGCACGCGGGCGGCCAGTACGAGTGGGACAGCGCCGCCCCGGTGGCGGTGGCCCGGGCCTCGGGTCTGCACACCTCGCGGATCGACGGTTCCCCGCTGCGGTACAACACGGCGGACCCGCTGCTGCCGGATGTCCTTGTATGCCGATCGGAATTGTCGGGTATGTTGTTGGCAAGCATCCGCGACGGCGCGGACCTGGACAGCGCGGGTCCGCACGCGGGGGGCTGATAGGACGACCCCTCCGCCGTCGGCCCTGTCGGTATTTCTAAGGCGGATTCATGGGTCAGGCGAGTCAGCAGGCCGGACGCTACCAGCTCTCCCAGCTGGACGTCCTGGAGGCCGAAGCCATCTTCATCATGCGCGAGGTGGCCGCGGAGTTCGAGCGGCCTGTGCTGCTCTTCTCCGGCGGCAAGGACTCCATCGTGATGCTGCGCCTGGCCGAGAAGGCGTTCTGGCCCGGCGCCGTCCCGTTCCCCGTCATGCACGTGGACACCGGCCACAACTTCGACGAGGTCATCGAGTTCCGCGACCGCCGGGTCGCCGAGGCGGGTGTCCGCCTGGTCGTGGCCTCGGTGCAGGAGCAGATCGACGCGGGCAAGGTCTCCGAGCCCACCGGCCGCTGGGCCAGCCGCAACCGCCTGCAGACCTCGGCGCTGCTGGAGGCCATCGAGGAGAACGGCTTCGACGCCGCCTTCGGCGGCGCGCGACGCGACGAGGAGAAGGCCCGGGCCAAGGAACGGGTCTTCTCCTTCCGCGACGAGTTCGGCCAGTGGGACCCCAAGAACCAGCGTCCCGAGCTGTGGAGCGTGTTCAACACCCGCATCGAGCGGGGCGAGCACATCCGTGTCTTCCCGATCTCCAACTGGACCGAGCTGGACGTGTGGGCCTACATCAAGCGGGAGCGGCTGGAGCTGCCCTCGATCTACTTCGCCCACGAGCGCGAGGTCTTCGAGCGCGACGGCATCCTGCTGTCGAACTCGCCCATCATCAACCGCGACGAGACCGAGGTCCCGTTCACCGAGACCGTCCGCTACCGCACCGTCGGTGACCTCACCTGCACCGGAGCGGTCAAGTCCACTGCCGCGGAGATCGACGACATCATCGCCGAGATCGCCGCGACCCGGGTGACCGAGCGGGGGCAGACGCGGGCGGACGACCGCACCAGCGAGGCCGCCATGGAGGACCGCAAGCGCGAGGGCTACTTCTAGCGCGACCGCAGGGAGGGCCCGGGGCCCGTGCCGTCCGCCGCCATCCCGAACCCGTGCTGGGTCCGGGCGCCGGCCGGGGCGCGGACCGGGACCTCACACACCACACCGGCGACTCCCGGGCCGGCCCAGCGGCACCCGCGCCGGAACCCGTTCCCCGCAGACCACACACTCCGCATTGGACCAGGCAAGCATGAGCAACGACATCCTGCGGTTCGCGACGGCGGGTTCCGTCGACGACGGCAAGAGCACCCTGATCGGCCGACTGCTGTTCGACTCCAAGTCCATCTTCGAGGACCAGCTCGACGCGGTGGAGCGCACCAGCGCCGCGCGGGGTGAGGAGCAGACCAACCTGGCGCTGCTCACCGACGGTCTGCGCGCCGAGCGCGAGCAGGGCATCACCATCGACGTGGCCTACCGCTACTTCGCCACCCCCAAGCGCACCTTCATCATCGCCGACACCCCCGGGCACATCCAGTACACCCGCAACATGGTCACCGGCGCCTCCACGGCCGACCTCGCCATCATCCTGGTGGACGCGCGCAAGGGCCTCCAGGAGCAGAGCCGCCGCCACGCCTTCCTCACCACCCTCCTCCAGGTGCCCCACCTGGTGCTGGCGGTCAACAAGATGGACCTGGTGGACTACTCCCAGGACCGCTTCGAGGAGATCAGGGCCGAGTTCGCCGACTTCGCCACCAAGCTGGACGTGTGCGACCTGACCTTCGTGCCGATCTCGGCCCTGAACGGCGACAACGTGGTGAGCCGCTCGGAGAACATGCCCTGGTACACCGGGCCCTCCCTGCTCCACCACCTGGAGAACGTGCACATCGCCTCCGACCGCAACCTCATCGACGCGCGCTTCCCCGTGCAGTACGTGATCCGGCCGCACAGGTCGGCCGATCCCGAGCTGCACGACTACCGGGGCTACGCGGGCCAGCTCGCGGGCGGCGTCCTCAAGCCGGGTGACGAGGTCACCCACCTGCCGTCCGGGCTGAACACGCGGATCGCCAGGATCGTCACCGCCGACGGCGACGTCACCGAGGCCTACTCGCCGATGTCGGTCACCCTCCTGCTGGAGGACGAGATCGACATCTCCCGGGGCGACATGATCTGCCGCCCCAACAACGCCCCAGCGGTCACACAGGACCTGGAGGCGATGGTGTGCTGGATGACGGACGCGCGCAAGCTCACGCCGCGCTCAAAGCTCATCCTCAAGCACACCACCCGCACCGCCAAGGTCGTGGTCAAGGACCTGCGCTACCGGCTGGACGTCAACACGCTGCACCGTGACGAGCAGGCCGACCACCTCTCGCTCAACGAGATCGGCCGGGTGCGGCTGCGCTCCACCCAGCCCCTGTTCGTGGACGAGTACGCCAAGAACCGCCAGACGGGCGGGTTCATCCTCATCGACGAGTCCACCAACACCACGGTCGCGGCGGGGATGGTCGTCAAGACCGACTGACCCGGGGCCGGGGCGCCGGACGCCCGGAACGCGGAAGGGGGCCGCCCGCCGGGTGAACTGCTCCCTGGAAGTTGGACTGGAAATCCAGTTCCATCGACCAGGGAGCAGTCCCATGAGAGCGAGCAGCTCGCTCACCCCCTCCCAACGCGAGAGGGCGATAGCGTGGTTCGAACAGGGCAT